>CAWWCX010000433.1:0-3685 GCA_963935445.1 uncultured Roseibacillus sp. | reverse complement strand
CAGGCGCCGGTCACCGGAGCCGGCTCAGGGGCACAACCTCCTCGTGCGCGACCTCACCTGACTCCTTGCGGCCTTGAAGCGTGATGGTGGTGTCCTTGGCCGCCCAGTTGATGCGGATGAGCCCGAAGTTCCTGCCCGGGTAGACCTTGTCCGGCAGGCGGTAGGAGTTCACAGAGGTGTACCACGTCCTGCCTGGCTTCTGGTTCAACCCGCTCGAGGTCAGGTCGTAGAGCGGGTAGGGCCCCTCGTCCTTCGTCATCGACAGCTCCGTAAAGTGCACATCCCCGCTGATGAAGAAGGTGCCCTTCGCATTCGCCGTCTCGATCAGTTTGAACAGTCGGTCGCGCTCATGCGGCATGTTGCCCCAGCACTCCATACCCTTTTCCCAGGAGACCACCTGGATACTCGACACGATCACGCGCACCTCGGCCGGCTTCTTCAACTCTTCTTCAAGCCACTTCCACTGATGCTCACCCAGCAACGTCCGACTCGTGTCCTTGGTCGGCTTGTACCACCCGACGATGTTTCCGGGCCTGGCCTCACCCCGCTTGTATCTGTCGAGGTCATCGCGAAAATAGCGAGTGTCCAGCAGGATGATCTGTACGCGTTTGCCTTTCTCGCCAATCACCTGGCTCCCGTAGATCCCGTCGCGTGTTCGCCGAGGGTCATCCTTGGGAACGCCGAAGAAGTCGAGGCAGATCCTGGCCGCCTCCTTTTTCTCGGGATAGTCCTTCCCGCCGTCGTTCACGCCGAAGTCGTGGTCGTCCCATGTCGCCAGCACCGGGCAGGTCTTGAGCAGCTTCTGGTAGCCCGGCTGGGCGGCGAGCTTGGCATACTTGGCCTTCATCACGGCCATGTCGTTCGTGTCGGCGTAGATGTTGTCGCCCGCAAAGATGAACAGATCCGGTTTTGCAGCAACGACAGCATCCCAGATCGGCTGGGGCCGATCCTCATGAGCGCACGCCCCGAACGCGATGACGGTCGACGCACCGGGCTCGGTGGGTTCAGCCGCCTGGATGCTGGAGGCGAAGATCATGGGAAGAAGAGTCCTTGCGGTGAGCGCAACGACTGCACTGAATGAGATTTCCTTGGTCATTTGTTTTTCTGCCTTGTTCCTTGAGGACGGTCGATGGGCGTTCACCTGGTTAACTCTTTGGCAGGACGGGAGCGGCCTGTCTCTTTGCAGTCGGCGAGCGTCCCGGACATTCGTTTCACGAGTTCCGGATCCGTCTTTGCCACATTGGTAGTTTGCCTGAGATCGTTTTCCAGATGAAAGAGGTGGCCTTCACCCAATTTCCACTTGCCGTCACGAATCGCGATATTGCCGTGAGGGGCGTCCATGGGGCGCCCTTCGAGGGATTTCCCATCGAACAGCACAATCCGCTCATCAGTGCTCAGGTCGGCAGCGTGAGTTTCTGCTCCACCCGCCGCACGCACAGCGCCCCTTTCGAGGGTCCTTTGCCGTCTCAATGTTCTCCCAGAAGTTCGACGTCCGTAAAATACGCCCCGCCGGCCCTCCCCTTCTCATCGTAGAGGAACGTCCACAACTCGGATGAGCCCACCGGGAGGTTCAACTCCATCCTGACCCCGCTGGAACCGGGAGGAACGGCCATCTCCTTTTCCTTTCCCGCGATCACCACCCTCGCCCGCACCGCAACGAGGGGTTTCTTCGCGGCAGACGGCCACTGCCGCAGGGTGAAGGCATAGCGACCGGCCTGCCGGACCTCGACCATCCACGGCCCGGTCACCCTCGGCAGTTTCCCGATCGTCCGGAAATTCCAAGGGGGATTCCCCTTCTTCAGGTACCAGTCCTGCGAGCAAAGGGTGGTCGGATTCTGGGCCGGATTACCAAGATGGATGCGCACCGGTGTCATGCGCACCGAGACCTCGTTCCAGAATGGCCGGTAGGCCGCACGCAATCGGCTCACGACCTCGGGATACTCTCCGGAAACATCCTGTCGCTGCGCTGGGTCCGCCTTGATGTCATAGAGGAATTGGCCGTCCTGGTTCACGAGGCGCCAGCGCTCCGTCAGCACCACCGAGTGCGCGAAGGGTTGCGCGGGCAGGGCGCCTGCACCGGCTCCCCCGTGATACTGGACGACATGATGCTTCCTCGGCCAGGGATCCTTCGACTGGTCCAGAAGTGGCTTCAGCGAGATTCCATCCGGCGCGTAGCCCTCCAGTACCGGGATCCCACACAAGTCGGCGAGGGTCGGCAGGACATCAATGTGCGCGGACAACGTATCAATATCCCGCCCTCCAGTCAGCCCACCCCGGGGCCAGTGGATGAAGAAGGGCACACGGTGACCCCCGTCGTAAATCGACGATTTCCTGCCGCGCATCCCGGCGTTGAAGCCCAACACCGCCTCGGAATCGAGCCCGTTAAAGCTCGCTCCCGCCGAGGTTCCATTGTCGGTCATGAAAACCAGGATCGTGTTGTCGGCCAACGCGAGCTCGGCAAGCCGCTTGCGCAGGAGGCCCATGTTGTGATCGATGTTCGCCACCATTCCAAGGAAGTTGGCATTCGAGACCCCTTCCCTGTCCTTGTAAGGCTCCGCCCATTCAGGGGGCACCCGGTAGGGGCCGTGCGGCGCATTCAGGGCGAGGTAGAGAAAGAACGGCTTTTCCCTGTTCCGTTCCACGAAGCGCAGGCCCTCCCTGAACCAGACATCCGTGCAGTATCCCTCGAACTTCTCAAAGCGTCCCTGCATGTTCCCCACCCCCGCACGCTCATAGGTATCGTCAAAATAATCGTTGTTCCAATAGTCCGAGGCCTGCCCGATTCCACCGCATCGATGCCAGAGGACCTCCTGGAAACCACGGTCCTGCGGCCGGTGCGGCGCATTATCACCCAGATGCCACTTGCCAACCATGCCCGTGGCGTAGCCCGCACCCGCAAAGAGATCAGCGACCGTCTTTTCATCCGGATGCATCATCGTGCGCCCCGAACTGGTCCGGTAGGCCCCCGTCGTGCCCGGGTGATTGCCGGTCATGAGCGCCGCCCTTGTTGGCGTGCAGAACGGGCTCACGTGAAAGTCCGTAAAGCGCACGGAATCCGAATGCATCCTGTCAAGGTGCGGCGTTTTCAGGACCGGATTCCCATGACAGCTCAAATCGCCATAGCCCTGGTCATCGGTCATCACCAGGATGACATTTGGGCGGGGTGAGGCGGACAGCACGGAACAAAGCCCCATCGCGAGGAAGAGAGCGAGCCCCTGGGTCACTTGGGAATTCTTCATCTTTCGTGCAAGGCACTCCAATTCCAACCGGTCCCCGGCAGGTCCAGGACCCTAGTTCCCTTTTGGCGAAGCCTTCCCTTCCCTGTCCAGAGAGGCCTCGCGGAGAGCCTTGAACCGGTGGGAGATCTGAATCGCCTTTTCCCGGTCGTCCTTGTCGTAATTCCAGAATTCCTGCACGATTTTCTCGCACGCGGGATAGTGGGAACCGTCATCACCGACTTCCTTCCGCAACCGGGCCAACTGCTCCTTCAGCTCCTCCCGGACCTGGGCATACGCTGGATCGTCATAGACGTTGTTGAGCTCTGAGGGGTCGCGGCTAAGGTCGTAGAGCTCCCATCCGGGCGGGGTCTGGTTCTTCCCCTCATAGTCCGCCCCATAGAAGTAAATCAGCTTATGGGTCTTGGTGCGGATGGCCATTTCCCCCGGGTTGTCGTGGTGGGCCATGT
>CAWWCX010000432.1:0-3695 GCA_963935445.1 uncultured Roseibacillus sp. | reverse complement strand
CACACTGCATATCGTCGGCAGCGTCAGATGTGTATAAGAGACAGATTCCGGTGGGAAACATGATCTTGTCCTTGAAGATCTTGCGCTCGTCCATCTCTCCGTCGCCATCGGTATCGGTCAGGATCACGATGCGACCCAGCGGGCCAAGCTTGTAGAGATCGGAACCGCGCGTTTCATAATTCAGGTTCTCGCAGAGCCAGACCCGCCCCCTCTCATCGAAGGTGAAGGCGAAGGGCTGCTGGCACTGTGGCTCGGCCGCAAAGGCATTCACCACGAAACCATCGGGAGGAGTCATCTTGGCGATGGCCTCCTCCGGGGAGAGATACTTGAAGGCGGCTTCCTTGGGCGGAGCAGCCTGAAGCACCACGGCGGGGACCAGGCAACTCAGGAGAGCGAGGCATCGGCGGCATACGGTCATAGGACTAGCTGAGGGACTAGCTGGAGATTCGTCAAGAACACGTCTTGACGAAGGAATTCCCGGGGGACGCCCGGAAGCAGAGGCTTCTTTCTCGAAAAAGCTCCCTCCCCGGGCCGGGGGGCTCCTGCGGGTGGGTGACGCTCCTGGCACTCCTCCCCGGAAAAACCTCTGGGCAGCAGCCGATTCCCAACCTAGCTTCCCCTCCAGCCATGAAAACGCGCACCCTGCTCGCAATCAGCTCCGCAATGCTCGCGGCCGTCCTTCCGGCTGCCGCCCAGGCCCCCAAGGTAGCCTGGGAAATTTCGGAGGGAATCCAGGCTCCCGAGAGTGCCTATTTCGATGAACAGACCGGCAACGTCTACCTCTCCCAGGTTGGAGGCGGAGGCGGGATGGCCAAGGACGGCGACGGTGTCATTTCGATCCTCAAGCCGGATGGCACAGTGGTCAATCCACGCTGGTTCGCGGGCTTGAACGCCCCCAAGGGGCTGCGCTCCACTGGCGGGATTCTCTGGGTCGCGGACATCGACCGTCTGGTCGGGGTCAGCATCCAGAGCGGGAATACCCACGCCATTCACGAGGTCGAGGGTGCGAAGTTCCTCAATGACGTGGCGGTCACTCCCCGTGGGAGCGTCCTCGTTTCCGACATGCTCGCGAGTACGATCTACGCCCTGCAGGGCGGCAAGATCAGCAAGGTTGCGAGCGGCATCGAACTGGACAGCCCGAACGGCCTGCTCGTCAGCGGAGGAACCCTCTACATCGCGGGCTGGGGTCGTGATATTCAGTCGTCCTTCGACACTCTGGTCCGCGGACGCCTGCTTGCCATGGATTTGCGCACCCGCAAGGTGCAGGCCATCACCAAGGCGACAACCGGAAACCTCGACGGCCTGGAACTGGACGGCACTGGCGGCTTCCTTGTGACCGACTGGATCGAGGGTGCGGTCTTCCGTATCAGCAGCAAGGGCGCAGTCACGCCTCTCCTCGACCTTCCCAAGGGATCAGCCGACATCGCCTACCTGCCGAAGAAAAAACTGCTCATTGTTCCCCAGATGTTGGAGAACAAGGTCACCGCCTACGATCTTTCCGGCGTCATCAAGTAGAGCGAGGGCGAAACTGACGCGCCGCAACTGACCGGGCCCGGATCAGTAACCACCTGCCATGAGAGCGAGACTCTCGACCCTTCCCGCGGGAGTTCTCATGACCATCGCGGTGGTGCTGGTGCACACTTCGATGCCCTGCTCGGGCCAACGCGCGACCCTTGGCCTGCAGGTCCTCTACGATTTTGATTCCGCAAGCGGGGCCCTCGTCAAGGACCGCTCCGGTTCCGGCCAACCCCTCGACCTGCGCATCAGCGATCCCGGACACACCCGCCGAAACAAGGGCTCGCTTGAAATTCATGGCCCGGCGTGGATGCGCTCCACCAAGCCCGCCCGCTCGCTCGTGGAGGCGGTCAAACGCAGCGGGGAGATCACCGTGGAGGCCTGGATCAGGCCAGCGGACGCGAGACAGGACGGGCCGGCTCGCATTGTTTCTCTCTCCCGCAACAGCACCAACCGGAACGTCACCCTCGGGCAGGATGGTGACAAATTCGACGTGCGCTTGCGCACCACCCGGACAAACACCAACGGTCTTCCCTCTCTGGCCACAAGAACCCGCAGCCTGAGCACCCAGCTCACCCACGTGGTCTATACGCGGGATCGATCGGGAAGAACCCGCATCTACCTGAACGGTAAGCAGGCCGTCGAGAAGACCGTGCCCGGAAGCGTCCAGTCATGGGACGCGGGCTACCACCTTTTCCTCGGCAACGAGGCCGACGGAAAGCGCCTCTGGCAGGGCAGCTACTCCCTCGTCGCGATCTATAGCCGCGAACTCAGCCCCACCGAGGTGACCACCCATTTCAAGGCCGGGGCCCGGGCCGAAGGGGGGGCCGTGGACCGGCAGGAGAGCGACCCGCGGGCCCTCCATTTCGAGAACGAGGTGGCACCCATCCTGGCCAACCACTGCATCGGGTGCCACGACCCGGCCACCCGGAAAGGCAGGCTCGACCTGACCCGCCGGGTGACCGCCTTCGCCCCTCTCCGGGACGGTGCCGCAGTAGTGCCCGGCCAACCGGACCAGAGCCTGCTCTGGGAATCTGTCATCCATGACGAGATGCCCGCGGATAATGCACCCCTGAGCAGGGATCAGAAAGCCGCCCTCCGGAAATGGATCGAGGAGGGCGCCCACTGGTCACTGGAACGCATTGATCCCGCCAACTACGTGCACAGCAGTGGCGGAACAGGAAGACAGTGGGTCCAAAGACTGACCGTCGACGAATACATCGCGACCGTGAAATCCACGGTGGGAGTGGACATCGAGACCGAGGCACGCCGGATCCTGCCTCCTGACCTGCGCGCCGACGGCTTTGCCAACACTGCTTACAATCTCAGTGTCGACCTCAAGCATGTCGACGCCTACGCCCAGCTCGCCGGGCTGATCGTGGAAAAGATGAATCCCGTCACGTTTTCCGCCCGCTTCGCTCGTAAGCCACGCTTCACCGACCGGGACATGGAAGCCCTGATCCGTCCCATGGGCAGCTGGATCCTGCGGGGGCCTCTCCAGCAGAGGGAGGTCATCGCCTACCGCGGGATCTCCACTGCGGTGGCTGCCGACAACGGAAGCATCGAGGAAGCCGTCGCCTACATCATCCAGGCCATGCTCCAGTCCCCGCGCTTCATCTATCGTATCGAGAATCAGCGCGGCGATGGCTCGGCGTGGCCGGTCGACGACTACGAGCTCGCCTCCCGCCTGAGCTACATCATCTGGGGGTCCTCCCCCGACGAAAATCTGATGCGCGCTGCCCGCGAGGGCCAACTCTCCGATCCGGAGAGCCTCGCTCGACAGGCTGCACGGATGCTGGAGCAACCCCTTGCCCGGAAGCGGTCGCTGCAATTCCTCGAGCAGTGGCTCAATCTCGGCCGACTTGCCAACCTGCAACCGGATGCCCGTAGGTTCCCCCACTGGAACAACCGGCTCGCTGAGGACATGCGAATGGAAACCATCCGCTTCTTCGAGGAGGTCGTGTGGAATGAGAAGCGGCCTCTTGCCGACCTCTTCAATGCCCAGGTAACCTTCCTCACACCGCGTCTCGCCGACCACTACGGTGGAAAGGCTCCCGCCGCCGGAACCACGCCGGAGCAAAAGGCCGAACGCCACGACCTTACCGGCAACCCCGCCCGGGGAGGCCTCCTTACCCACGGCAGCGTCCTCACAATGGGAGGTGACGACGCCTCCATGGTCA
>CAWWCX010000431.1:0-3703 GCA_963935445.1 uncultured Roseibacillus sp. | reverse complement strand
TTGAGAGAGGGGGAATCGACTCCGGCGGCACCGAGGATGCCGCGAATCCGGGCGCGTGTCTCCCGCGTCAGGGTTGCTTGCTCCAACGCGGCTGCGAGAGTTGCATCTGCGCCCTTCCGGGTCAGGAAAGGAACCACGAATGGTTCGATGACGTCGTCGCGGCGGGAGGCAGACAGTTTGGAGGCTGCGATCGCGGCTGCCCCGGGCAGGTCAAGAGCAGCAAGAGCGCGGAGAGCCGCCTGGCGGACGGTGGGCTCAGGGTTCCGGTTGACCTGTTCGGTCAGTGTGCGGATCCGGGATTCTGCGTTGCCCGGAAGGCGGGCAAGGGCCTCGATGGCGGTGACCTGTGTTTTCGTGTCCTTCTTGTTTTGGTCCAGGGCGGCGGCCATCACCTGGGGGAGGAGTTCCTCGAGCTGCCATCGGCCGGCCAGCTCGAGGGCAGAGCGCCTTTGCTGGCCCCTGCCGAGCGTGACAGACTCTGCAATGAGGGTTTGAGCGGCCTGGTCGCGGGGTTTGAGACCCCGCAGACGGGCGGATTCGACGAGAGCGGACAGGATGGGAGCCGCTTGGGCGCGATCCCTTGTGGCCTCGTGGGCCAGCCATTCGAGATCCGCTGCGGATCCCTGGGTGGCGAGCACGGCGGCAAGGGTGGCAAAGGTGGGACTGGCACGCCTGATACGGTCTTCGACGAGGAGATCCCGTGCGATCCTGGCGGAATCCTGCCCGGTTGTCTGCTGCAGGAGAAAGGCCAGTTGCTGGGGATCCGAAATATCGAGCCGGCCCTCCTGCAGGGCTGCGAACCACTGGGGCTGGAGGGCGTGGGCGCATTGCTGGAGCGCAGCCCGGATAAAGCGGTCGGCGGGAAGGGCGAGGGCCCGGGCGGCCACGGCCATGGCTTCCGCGGATTGAAACTGCGCCGCCGCGACGACCGCTTCGAGGCGCACGCGGGGATGGGGATCGGCGATGGATCGAGCGAGATAGTCGAGAGCATTGCTCATCCGGTCGTGCCAGCGGCCGACCACGCGGGTGGCGTAGGCGCGGGCGAGTGGTTCGCGTGCATCCAGAAGCCCTTCGAGGAGGTCGGGGTTGGTGACTTCAACCCACTCGAGAAGGCAGAGCGCCTCATAGAGTCGTCGCTCCTCGCCGGGGGTGTTGGGATCTAAGGAAGCAATCCATGAGTTCATTGCGCTCGTGACCCCGCTCGCCCCGTCCGGGTGGTGGTAGCGATTGGAAATTTCAATCCGGATGCGCTCGCGTTCCTTGAGAGGGGCACCGGGAAGGCTTTCCAGCAGAGTCTTTGTTGGCATCCCGGTGAGGTCCGCCATCGGGGTGGTTTTCATTCCTCTGGCAGTGACCCGCCAGATGCGTCCGTGCAGTTTGTCCCGATCGGGGTGGCGCAGGGAGGCCTGGTAGTGGCCGATGATGGGATTGTACCAATCTGCGATGTAAAGGGCGCCGTCCGGACCGGTCTGGACATCAACCGGACGGAAGCTCTGGTGGTCCGTGCGCCAGAGCGGTGGGAGGAGCTCGCCGCGATGTCCGGCACCATCCGGCGTGACTCTGAGGCGGTCGACGAGGTGGCCGAAGTAGCCGGCAATCACCATGTTACCCTGGATGTCAGCGGGCAGGGCCGGGGAGTCAATGATTTCGCAGATCATGCTCTTGATACGTGTCCCTCCGATGTCGAGCGGTTGATGGCGGTTCCCGGTATGAATCATGACGGGAAGGAGCTCGCTGACCGCGTTGCCGTTGCTCTTGGCGAACGGCTCGCCCCAATGCCCATGAGAGAGTCCCCAGGGGTTTTGTCCGCTGCAGCCCCGGAAGGCGTGCAGCTGGAGGCGGGCGGGACGCAGTCGGAAAACACCGTGCTCGTCGAGGCGCACAATGCCCCAGGGTGTTTCCACGCGGGAGAAGGCATGCAGCCCCTGGCAGAAGAGGAGTTCACCTCCGGGCGTCCAGGTGAGAGAGTTGATATTCTGGTGGGTATCGCCTGTTCCAAAGCCGGTAAGCAGAACTTCCCTCGTGTCGGCGCGGTCGTCGCCATCGGTGTCGCGAAGGAAGAGAAGGTCCTGCCCCTGGCCGAGGTAGACGCCACCGTTTCCGAGGGCGAAGCCGGTGGGCATGTCCAGGCCCTCCGCAAAGACGAGGGTCTTGTCCGCACGGCCATCTCCGGTGGTGTCCTCGAGAATGAAGAGTTTGTCATCGGGAGCCTTGGTGGGAACCGCCTGCGGGTAGACGAGGGAGCAGAGAACCCAGAGGCGGCCCCGGGGTCCCCAGCGGATCACGATGGGATTTGCGATCCCGTCCTTCTCGGAAGCGTAGAGAGAGACCTTGTAGCCTTCTGCGATCTCGAAGGAGGCGAGTTCCGACTCGGCGGAATTGTCCTTGAGGGCTGGACCGACCGAATAGTTTTTCTGCTGTGAGAATCCGGGGCAAGGCAGGATGAGCAGGAGGAGAAGCCGCAGGAGATTCTTCATCTGAGGCCCTCCCTGCTCTGCCATATTCTCGCCTCGCACTCCTCGATGAGAGGAATGATTGAGTTGATCTCCTCCGGGAACCAGCGGGGTTTGCCGGGCCGGTGATCCCTGCTGCTGGGGACATGCTGGCGATTGCCGTAGAGGAAGGACCAGTTGGTGGGCCGCCAGTGCTGGCGCCAGAACCTGTTTTTGCGCTGCACGAGAGCGCGGAGCCGGGCGAAGCCGGCGGTCTGGTCGGAAGTCGTCGTCCCGGTGAGTTGCTCGGAGACCATGTGGGCCCAGGCCCTCTGGCCATCAGGATTCAGGTGGCTGCTGGGGGCTGTCAGGCCGGCGGGGTCGAGCTGGAGCAGATCCACGTAGTGGAACCCGCGGCGTTTTGCCAGCTGACGAATACCCTCGCCGTAGGCGGCGAGGTTTCCGTTGTGCCTGCTCAGGTCCGGGAGGAGGTCGTTTTCCGGTTGGGCGAAGCGGTGCGGAGAGACGAGAATGATGCGAGGGGTGCGTCTCTCGTATTCGTCGAGCAGTTTGCCATAGGCTTCGATGAACTGCGGAAGACGGGTGGCCCCTTCGAGTGCTTCCATCTGCCCGAAACAGGCGAGGATCGCGGTCGCTCCCATCCGGTTGAGGAGGTCAAGGTGAGTTCCGAAATTGCGGGGGCGTTGCTGACGGTAGACCGTGTCCGCCTGCCACGCGAGGTCGCGGAAATACACCGGGTTTCTGGCCGAGAGGGTAAGAAGGGTCTCAAGATACCCTGCCTCAAACTGTTTGACGAGATTGGTGCCCCCCGCGAGGGCAATGACATCATCGGGCTGGAGGACAAACCGGCCATCGAAGGGCCTTTCGTGCTCGTTGTTTGCAGGATCACCCGGCTGGGTGGGCGGGGTGAGGAGCTGGGCAAGGCTGGCCCCCGGATGGTAACGCCATGGGCCGGCAAGTGAGACCGGATTTCCGGTGCCGGTGATCTGCATCTTGCCGTGAGTCTGCGCGAGACCCCCGCCATGGCCGTGATCCATGACCCGGACTGCGATGACATTCCTGCCGGTCCGCAGGGTGCCGGCGGGCAGCTTGTAGTTGCGCGGTGTGAAGTGCGCCCCGGGGTGTTCGAAGCCACCCACGCGCTTGCCGTTGACCCAGGTGACATCCATGTCGTCGATCGCGCCGAGTCCGAGGGTTGCCTCAGCCCCGGCCATCGGGGCTCCGATCTCCACGATGCGGCGAAACCAGAC
>CAWWCX010000430.1:0-3732 GCA_963935445.1 uncultured Roseibacillus sp. | reverse complement strand
GGGGCTACCGCGGTGGCCCCTGGAGATCTCGATAAGAGTGAACTCATTCGCCGGATCACGAGTGACGATCCTGACGAGCTCATGCCTCCGAAGGGGGGCTCGCTGAGTGCGGACGAGATCGGCAAGTTGAAAGACTGGGTGGCTTCTGGAGCCGAGTTTGAGAAGCACTGGGCCTATCTTCCCTTGGCCCCGGGGATGCTGCCGGAGGTGAAGGATGAACAATGGGTGCGGAATCCGATCGATCGCTTTGTCCTCGCGCGCCTGGAGAAGGAGGGAATCAAGCCGTCACCGCGGGCGGACCTCCATATCCTGATCAAGCGGCTGTATTATGATCTCATTGGGCTCCCGCCGAGCCCTGGGGAAGTGGATGCCTTCGTGCGTGACAAGTCGTCAGATGCTTACGCCATGTTGGTGAAGCGGCTCCTGGCGTCGAAACACTTTGGGGAGCGATGGGGGCGGCACTGGCTGGACAAGGGCCGCTACGCGGATTCCGACGGCTACGAAAAGGACAACCCCCGTCCCAACGCCTGGCACTACCGGAACTGGGTCCTCAAAGCGGTGAACGCGGATATGCCCATGGACCAGTTTGCGATCGAGCAGATTGCCGGCGATCTGCTCCCGGACGCAGCGCCCCACCAGCGACTCGCCACCGCGTTTCACCGCCAAACTCTGACCAACACGGAAGGCGGTGCGGATCAGGAGGAGTTTCGCAACGCCGCCCTGTTCGATCGGACCGAAACCATCGGGACCATCTGGCTCGGGCTCACCCTCTCGTGCGCTCGTTGCCATACCCATAAATACGATGCGATTCCGCAGAGCGACTACTATCGCCTCTTCGCCTTTTTCAACAACGCGGACGAGGCGAACTACGATCTGCCGCTTGTTGGTTCGCCCCTCGAGAAATACAAGGAGGAGAAGGTGGCAATCGAGGCGGAGCTGAAGGTGATCGACGAGGATATCGCGGAGGCGAAAACGAAACAGGGGGATGCCTTCGAAACGTGGCAAAACCGACTCCGGGAGAGGCTTGCGGAGCAGATGCCGCCCACCTTCCACGACCTGGCCGAGGTGGAGGTGACATCGGATGTCGAGGGCGTTGGGTTCGAGGTCGAGCAATCGGGAGTTGTCCAGGTGACCGGCGCCAACCCCGATGGGATGATGATATTCGTGATCGCGGGCAAGGTTGGCGCGATTGGCGATCCGGTGACCGGGATCCGCCTCGATGTCCTCACCGACAAGCGTCTTCCCGCCAACGGGCCGGGCCGGGCACCGAACGGGAACTTTGTGCTCAACGAAGTGGAGTTGTTGCGGGGGGAGAGCAAGCTCGCGTTTGGCGGCGCGAAGGCGAATCATTCCCAGGCAAACTTCGCGGTCAGCAAGTTGATCGACGGAAAGCGGGACAAAATGAGCGGTTGGGCGGTGGCTCCCCAACTGGGGAAGCCGCACCATGCGATTCTGAATTTGAAGGAGCCTATTGAGGTTGAGGCCGGCACGCCGTTGACGGTGCGCCTGGTGCGCAACTATGACGGGGAGCATACGGTGGGGCGTTTTCGGGTGCGCCTTATGACTGGAGAGGATGTCGAGGCGGTGGTTCCCGAATCGATTAGCGCTCTTCTGGTCGTGGAGCCCGAGGCGCGAAGCGAGAAACAGAAGGAAGCGCTGCTCGATCACTTTCTCCGGAATGTGCACGAAGAGACGAAGGCCCTCTTCGGCAAGCGGGACGAATCGCAGAAGAAGATGCCCAAGCGTCCAAGCGCGCGGGTGCGGGTGCTCGTCGAGCGTGGTTCGCCCCGCACGACGAGGATCCTCGACCGAGGCGACTTCCTGAAGCCGACCGACGTGGAAGTGAAGCCCGGTGGCCTTGCTGTCCTGCCCCCGATTGAGGGGCGGGAGGCAGGAAAGCTGGACCGGCTGGATTTCGCGAACTGGCTGGTTTCGGAGGAGAACCCATTGCCGCCGCGGGTCCTGGCGAATCAACTCTGGGACAAACTGTTCGGTGAAGGGCTGGTACGCACCATGAACGACTTTGGGGTGCGCGGTGAGCATCCGGTCCACCCGGAGTTGCTCGATTGGCTTGCCGCTGACTACCGCAGGGTGGGATGGAGTCGAAAGAAGATGATCGAAACGATTGTCATGTCCGCGACCTATCAGCAAGCGTCCGCCCATCGCGGGGAGCTTCGCGAGATCGATC
Source organism: uncultured Roseibacillus sp. (assembly GCA_963935445.1). Taxonomy (GTDB): domain Bacteria; phylum Verrucomicrobiota; class Verrucomicrobiia; order Verrucomicrobiales; family Akkermansiaceae; genus Roseibacillus_B. Next base: position 1,544 of record CAWWCX010000430.1, on the reverse strand, counting down.
CCACCAACAAGCTGCTGGCGCGCCAGAACCGATTCCGGGTGGAAGCGGAGATCGTGCGCGATCTTTGCCTCTCGGTGTCCGGACTTCTCTCGGACAAAATCGGCGGGCCCAGCGTCTTCCCGCCGCTGCCTGCGGGGGTCGCCGCTTTGAGTTATTCCAACAAGTTCAAATGGAAGGCTAGCGAGGGGGAAGAGCGCTACCGCCGTGGGCTCTATACCTTTTTCAAGCGGACCGCACCGCATCCAAATCTGATCACCTTCGACTGTCCGGATTCGAACACCACGAACGTGCGCCGGAGAAACTCGAACACACCGCTCCAGGCCCTCACGATGTTGAACAACGAGGTCTTTGTCGAAGCGTCGCGGGCCTTTGCCAGGCGCCTCCTCGAGATGGAGGCCGCCAGCGACGATCAACGCATGGAGCAGGCGCTGCGTCTCTGCATCGGGAGAGAGCCCGCGGCTTCCGAGACTGCGCGATTCGTTGACCTGCTGGAGAATGGCCGCACCTACTACCGCGCACATCCCGAGAGTGGGAAGAAGCTGATCGGGAAGTTCCTGCCCGAAGGCGTCGCTGCCCCTGAGGCGGCCGCCTGGGTTGCGGTGGCGCGCACTGCCCTCAACCTCGACGAATTCATGACCCGGGAATAGCCATGCACCAACGACGCGATATCGACATTCAGGCCGAGTTGGAACTCACCCGGCGCTCGTTCCTCAACACTGCCGCCAGCGGAGTGGGGGGAGTTGCGCTGGCCAGCCTTCTCCAGCAGGACGGACTCCTCGCCGCCCCGGCCGCGCCAAACCCGCTTGCTCCAAAGGTTCCCCATTTCCCGGGCAAAGCGAAGAACTGTATTTTCTTCTTCATGGCAGGCGCGCCATCACAGATCGATCTCTTCGATCCCAAGCCGAAGGTGAAGGAGCTGCATGGGCAGGTCCTGCCGGAGTCCATGACCAAGAACGTGCGGTTTGCGTTCATCAACAAGAACGCCAAGCTCTTGGGATCGGGCCGGACCTACAAGAAGTACGGTCAGTGTGGAATGGAGTTTTCCGACCTCTTGCCGCACCTCGGGTCCTGTGCGGACGACCTCCTCATGGTGCGCTCGCTCCACTCCGAGCAGTTCAATCATCACCCCGGGCAACTCATGATGCAATGCGGGCGGGGAACGTTTGGTCTTCCCACGATGGGCTCCTGGCTTACCTACGGTCTCGGCAGCGAATCGCAGGACCTTCCGGGATACGTGGTGCTTTCCAGCGGGGTTGGATCAAGCGGCGGTGCCACGCTCTGGCAATCGGGGTTCCTCCCGAGCAGTCACGCCGGTGTTTTGTTCCGCGAGCAGGGGGAGCCGGTCTTGAACCTGGCCAATCCTGAGGGCCTCCCGCCCGAACTACAGCGTGCTTCCCTTGATACCCTGCGTGATGCAAACCAGCAACGTCTCGAGTTCATGCGCGATCCCGAGATCGCCAGTCGCATCGCCAGCTATGAACTGGCCTATCGCATGCAGAGCTCCGCTCCCGAGCTCATTGACTTTTCGAGCGAGTCGAAAGCGA
>CAWWCX010000429.1:0-3745 GCA_963935445.1 uncultured Roseibacillus sp. | reverse complement strand
ACACTGCATATCGTCGGCAGCGTCAGATGTGTATAAGAGACAGGTCTGGGGTGGGGTGGCTACTTTCTTGGGAGCCTTCTGGGCCTGTCCGGGTGCCGGGGTGTCCTGGGCGGAGAGTGTGCCGGGGAAACACAGGCCGATGCTCAAGATAACAGCGGGGGTCGTTGTTTTCATGGTCTTTGGTCGATTGGTTCGCACGATAAGGATGCTTGGGAATAGTGTCGAGCGAAAGGATGCCTCGAGGAAGAGCTATTGGGGTAGCGAGTATTACCAGCCTGAATGGGGATATGCTGAGGTGTCTCGTCCCCTACGGATGCTGGGTATCGCAAGGGCCCGTTGATTCTTCAGGTTGATTACCTGGATTGCTCCAGCATGCGGACCACTGCGGCCTCGGCTTTGCAGCGAGTGGCCTCCGGAACCTCGATCTGCGGGTTCAGGTGCTCAAGGCAGGAATGCAGGTTCTCAAGCGTGTTCATCTTCATGTACTTGCAGTCCGAGCAGGCACAGTTGTCGGTCGGGCCGGCAATGAGATTCTTGTCTGGTGCTTCCTTACGCAGGCGGTGGAGCATGCCACTCTCGGTGACCACGATGATGTTCCTGGCTTCTGAGTTCTGGCAGTAGGTCACCATCTTCTCGGTAGAGCAAACCTCGTCCGCGAGTAAGCGCACTGCAGTGGTGCATTCCGGATGGGCCACCACCACTGCATCGGGATGCTGATTCCTGATTTTCTGGATGGATTCCCGGGTGAATTCCACATGGACGTAACATGCGCCTTGCCAGAGATCCATTTTGCGATCGCAATTCTCCATCACCCAGGTCCCCAGGTTTTCATCTGGAACGAACAGAATGGGGCGGTCTGCGGGGGCTTGCTCGACGATTCGGATTGCGTTGCCGGAAGTACAGATAACATCCGAGAGGGCCTTCACCCCGGCCGAACAGTTGATGTAGGCGATCACGTAGTAGTTCCGTTCGGAATGGTCCTCGAGGAACTTCTGGAGAGCCGGAGCGGGGCAGCTTTGTTCGAGGGAGCAGCCCGCATCACGGTCGGGGAGGACGACGGTCTTTTCCGGATTGAGGATCTTGGCGGTCTCAGCCATGAAGTGGACTCCACAGAACGCGATCACGTCTGCGTCGGTCTCCCGGGCCCTGTATGAGAGGCCGAGAGAGTCCCCCACAAAATCGGCGAGATCCTGAATGGGGCCGATCTGGTAATTATGGGCGAGGATAATCGCATTACGCTCCTTCTTGAGGCGCAGGATATCCTCTTTGAGGTCAAGAGCCGGGGGAGAGCTACTCATGCCGGAGGCTTGCTCAGGGTCGGGTGCAGAGCAAAGAACAAATTACGTTCCGGGAAAGGTAGTCCAGGTGGAACGAGAGAGGAGGTGCCAGCTCAGTCGCCTGCGAGGTCCACTGGAGTTGCCCGGGGTCGAGGGGCGGAGGTAACCTGCCTTGGTTCCGGGAAGGCGCTCGATGGAGTTGGTCCGGGGGTGTCGCCGCCGGAGGGTTCGTTCAACTTGGGGGAGTGCTCGCTGGGTCCGGGGATGCTGAGTCCCCCGGAATGTCGGGCACCCTCGCTGATCGAGAGAGAGCGGGCCTGAAGATCGCCTTCCAGAACGGACTCGTCCTCCAGATGCAGGGTCTGGGCGCATACGAGGTCTCCGCGCACGAAGCCGTCGATGATGGCTTCCTGAGCCTCCACGGGATGGAGGAATCGCACCTCCACGCCCCCCAGGATGCTCAGCCGGCGGCAGCGAACCGGGCCGGGGATTGTTCCATTGCATGCGATGGTGAGATCGCCATCGCAGACAATGCTACTGCCCGCGAATTCGCCCTCGATAGTGAGATTATTACACTGGATGGACACCCCTCTGATCCCCCCCCCGGAGTGGATGTGGACATTTCCCAGGGTCCTGATGCGGCGGTGGCGGATGGTGTGGAGCTCATAGTCCTTGAGCGGGATGGAGGAGGAGCAACGGGGGCACATCGTGGACAAGGTTTGCTCGGGGATGCTCTGCGGGAAGTTGCACTCAAGGCAGTGGATGTGGCGGTATCCCTTGCGGGGGACGGCAGGAAGGAGGCGGGCGAGGCGTGCAAGCGCTGGATGGTCTCCAGTTGGTGTGTTGGTAACCGCCGGTGGTCCAGGCGTCTTTTGGGACGGGGAGGAGCTCGCGTCGTTCCCTTGACTCCCTGCCGAGAAAAACTCCAGCTGCCTCACGTGCGGAGTCTGTTCGTTCCGCTTCCTGAGCCGTTTTGGGCACGTTTTCCCGAGTTCTTCGGTGTTGTCTGCAAGCTGATCACGGAGGGGAAAAGGATACGCGGCGGGAGGCATCTCGGGGACGGGTTCCCCATCTTCAATTCTGTAGTGTGCGCCGCACGTCCGTTTTCGACAGAATGTGGAACGGGCGAATGAAGGTTCCTCCTGCTTGTGACCGCAGTGCGGACACGAGAGGAGAAGGCTTTTCTGGCGACCAAACATGGCGTGGATGAGGTGGGTTGTGAGATTAGGGGGCCACGCGAAGATGCTCAGGCGTGCGCGGATCCCGGATACGTAATCGGGCAGCGCCCCCTGCGCCCTTCATGGGTTCCCGCGACTCCTGCCGAGTGTCCTTTGGTGGAGCTTTCCGGCGCGGCTGTGTGCATTCGGATTGCAAGGATGGTGTTGCAGCATGCGTGCGGCGGTTTCTGTGGGACGACCATTATGGAACAGTCGTCTTCCGTCTAGGAAAGCTGATTCCTGACAATCAGGACAGATAAATGATTTCGGTAGTTTTACGTATCTGATAAGGAGATGGACTGGAGTAAAAAGGCAGCCAGAATTCTAACTTTCCCATGATGGACCCTTCGGGATCCTTGAGTTTTTCGCACATGGCCCTCGCTGGAAAAGAGCAACAAAGGAATTGAAGAAGGCACAAAAGAGGGAGGGGGTGAACGCCTTTTTGCCCTTGATTCAAGGGATGGTGGTGTTCCCGGTTGTCTCGACCGGAGAGAATTCTTCGGAGGCCAAAATGCAATTCGGCCAAGTTGCGAACCTGAGACCGATGAAGCTCTTTCAGGCTGCGGGAGCCTGGGTCTTCTCAGGGGGCGTCTGGGCCTTTGGACTCTTGTCGCCCGCTGTCGGGGCCTTGCCGGCTCCTTTTGATTGGGCGCGAGGGTTGCCAATAGTGGAAGCTCCAACAAAAATAGCCCCAGCTTCCATGGAGAGGGCGTTGGCCTTGATGTCGCCAATGACCTCGGCGCGAGCGCAGATCTCGACCCGGTTGGTTACCGTAATGTTCCCCTCGACCCGGCCCTGTACGATAACCGTACCACATTGGATTTCGGCCTGAATGTGTGCGGATTCTCCGATGGTCAGGGAGCCTTCGGATACAATTTTCCCCTCAATTTTCCCGTCCACGACCAAGTCGTTCTGGAAGCGGACCTCGCCTTCGATCTTTACGTCCGGTCCGAGCACGTTGCGCTGCCCGGCTGAAATCGCCACTGGCCTGTTCGCTTCACTTGGTGCTGCGGGAGCAGCCTCGGGACGAGGAGCGGGAGGCGTGCGCGCAGCAGCGTCTTCCGTGTTCTTACTAATGATCTTTTCAAACACGACACCTCAATAATTCAAAACCTTCAGGAGATGTCAAATTCTGTTCAGCAACGCGCCTGTGAGGCAATGTGAATAACAAAAGCCGATCATGCAACCCGCGGGCGCGGTTGTCGGTCTGTCTCTTATACACATCTCCGAGCCCACGAGACCGTACTAGAT
>CAWWCX010000428.1:0-3759 GCA_963935445.1 uncultured Roseibacillus sp. | reverse complement strand
AACACCGGGCCTCCTCATCGCGGGGCCGGGGAGGGCCGGGGATCGCTCCCTGGCCCAGCGCATTCCAGGCATCCGTGCTCCGAGCCCTGGCGCGAACCACGCCGTCTCCCGCGCGAGTCGATTTACCCCGGGGAGGCATCAGACATCCCTTCCGACACCTCTTGCTTGAGCAACCGGCCATTCCTCCCTTAGGCTGATCTCGCCATGATCGCCCGAAGCCTTTCGCCCTGCCTCCTGGGGTTCACCCTGTCCTTTACTGCCCTCGCCACTCTTGAGCGCGCCCCGGCTGCCGCGCTGGAGAAGCACATCGCCACCATCCAGGCTGTGGGCTCGGAAGGCGCGGGCAACAGGGCAGCAGCCACCGCCTTTCGAAACCTCGCAGCCTCGGACTCCAGCGCCATTCTTCCCCTTTTGCGTGCGATCGAGCCAAGCAACCCGATCGCGCGCAACTGGCTGCGCTCAGCCGTGGAAGTCATCGTGCAGCGCGAGCTGTCCGCGAAGCGAGCCCTGCCATTCGCCGGTCTCCAGGCGTTCCTCGCCGACAAGACACAGGCCCCGGAGGCCCGCCGCCTTGCCTTCGAGCTCATGAAATCCATCGACCAGAAAAAGGCAGACAGCCTGATCCCGGGATTCCTCAACGACCCAAGCACTGAACTGCGGCGGGATGCGGTGGCCCTCCTGATGACCGAGGGGCGCACGCAGCTCGGCAGGGAAGCCACGGAGGAAGCTGTCACAACCTACCGGCAGGCTCTCGACGCCGCCCGCGACGTGGACCAGATCCAGGAAATCGCAGAGGCCCTCACCGGAACCTTGAAGCAGAAGGTCGATCTCCCCCGACACTTCGGGTTCCTTACCGAATGGCAGGTGATTGGTCCCTTCCACAACATTGAGCGGAAGGGCTTCGCGGAGGTCTTCCCCCCGGAGAGGGCGATTGACCTCAAGGCCAGTTACCCGGGAAAAGAGGGGCCGGTCCGCTGGCAGGAACTCATCAGCGGCGACCGCTACGGCAAGGTCGACCTCAACAAACCCTATGGCAAGCTCAAGGAAGTCACCAGCTACGCCTATCACCGGTTCGATGCCGCCCAGGCCGGCCCCGCGGAACTCCGCCTGGGGTGCAAGAATGCGTGGAAGATATGGGTCAACGGAAAACTCGTCTTCGGGCGTGACGAGTACCACCGCGGCCAACGTATCGATCAGTACAAGCTGCCCGTGGAGTTGAAACAGGGGGCGAACACCATCCTGCTAAAACTCTGCCAGAACGAGCAGAAGGAGGACTGGACCGTGCAGTGGGAATTTCAGCTGCGGGTCTGTGATGCCGCCGGGACGGCCATCCTCGCAACCAACCGCCCCGCCCGGTAGAACCGCCCCTTTATCCCATCCCTCCCACCATCATGAAGAATCGACCTCTCCTGTTTCTGCTCGCTGCTGGTCCACTCCTCGCAAGCGCCCCCGCACAGGCCGAGTGGCATCGCTTTCGCGGACCAAATGGCAATGGCTACATCGCCGGCAACTCCGGCGTTCCCTCCCGCCTGGAGGCTGAAACCCTCGCGTGGAAGACGCCCCTCCCGGGTCGAGGGCTGGGCAGCGCCATCGTGATTGGCGACAGGGTCCTGGTCTCCGCCGCCAGTGGGCCGCACCAGGATAAACTCGAGGTCCTCTGCCTTTCAAACAACGACGGATCGATCCTCTGGCGCCGTGCCTTCTGGGCCACCGGGCGGACCATGTGCCACAAGAAAACCTGCGTGGCGGCGCCCACCCCGACCACCGATGGGGAGAACGTCTACGTCCTGTGGTCATCCAACGACATTCTCTCCCTCGACCTCGACGGAAACCTGCGTTGGATGCGCGGACTCACCCTCGATTACCCGAATGCCTCGAACAGCCTCGGGATGGCATCTTCACCTCTGATTGTCGGGGACACCCTCGTCGCCCAGATAGAAAATGACTCGGAGTCCTTTGCCGCCGGTTTCGACCTGGAAACGGGCGCCAACAAGTGGAAGATCGAACGCCCCAAGGCCGCCAACTGGACTTCGCCGGTAACAATGAAGTTTGGCGGCCAGACCATTGTGGCCCTCCAGTCGAGCAAGGGGGTGACCGGTGTCTCGGCCTCGACCGGTTCCGCGCTCTGGAACTTCAGCAGGGGCGCTTCTACCATTCCCTCCAGTGCCGCTGCCGGCGACACCCTCATCGTTCCCTCCCGCGGGCTGACCGCCCTGAAACCGAACGCCAAGGGTGGAGAGCCTGCCTCCCTGTGGAGCCAGAAGACGCAGAAACCGGCGACCGGAAGCCCTCTCATCACCGGCGACCGGTATTTCTTCATCAACAGCGCGGGTGTTCTTACCGCCGCCGACCGCCAGACCGGTGACCGCCTCTGGCGCATTCGCGTCAAGGGCCCCTTCTCCGGTTCGCCGGTTTCCTGTGACAACGGACACCTCTACCTGTTCAATGAAAAGGGACTCGCCCAGGTCGTGGACCTGAGCGGTGAAGAAGGCAGGGTGGTCAGCGAGTTCGAACTTGGCGAGACCATCCTTGGCACCGCCAGTATTGCCGGAAATGCCATCTTCATCAGGAGTGACCAGACACTCTGGAAATTCGCGGATCCGGAAGAGAAGGACGAGTAGCAGAACGAGGACTCCTCCTTCCGGGCTGAGGCCCTCGTCCGACAGAAGGGACGCCCGGGAATTCACCTTCGCCGCGGGCGCGAGACTTTCCAGCAGCGTGGAGATCTGCTCTCCTGCAAGATCGCCATGAAGGAAATGACCCTCACCATCATTCTGACCGCAATGTGCGTCAGTCTCTCCCCCGCAGCGGAAGCTCCCCTCTGGGCCGCAGGTAAAGCCCCCGTTACCGTTGACCGCTCCGAATTCGAAGACCATAACGCCTTCATTACCGTCCACTCCCCTCCTGCTCCCAACGGAGCTGCAGTCGTGATCTGCCCGGGGGGTGGCTACGGCGGATTGGTCATGGGTGCAGAGGGTCACGGGATCGCCAAGTGGCTCAACACGCATGGCATTACCGGCATCGTTCTTCGCTACCGCCTGCCCCGGGGACGCTCCCACGTGCCTCTCCTCGATGCCCAGCGCGCTCTTCGGACTGCCCGCGCGAATGCCGGGAAGTGGAAGCTCGATCCCAAACGCATAGGCATCATGGGCTTTTCCGCGGGCGGACACCTCGCTTCCACTGCGGCCACTCATTTCGACGAGGGCTCACCCGAGGCCCCTGATCCGATCGAAAGACAGGGCAGCCGCCCCGATTTCGCCATCCTGATCTACCCGGTCATCACGATGGGCCCGGAGGGGCACGGCGGCTCAAGGCGCAATCTCCTCGGCGCCAATCCCGGGACCGAGCTCCTGGCTCTCTTCTCCAACGAAAAACAGGTGACCGCCAAAACACCCCCGACCTATCTCGCCCACGCCAGGGACGACCGCCCCGTTCCAATCGAGAACAGCCGGCTGTTTCATCAGGCCATGCAGAAGCACGGCGTCACCGGGGAACTCCTCGAACTCCCTTCGGGCGGGCACGGTCTCAATGGATACCAGGGACCGATGTGGGAGGCCTGGCAGAGCGGGTCTCTCAAGTGGCTTGCTTCCCTGAATGTCCTGCCCCGCTGAAGAGGCTCTCCCGATTGATCATGAAAGGGATTATTGCCACATCCGGAGCCTGCCTCCTCCTGCCGCTCCCCTGCGAGGCGCAGCCACCAAACTACGACGAGAGCCTGTCTCTTATACACATCTGACGCTGCCGACGATATGCAGTGTG
>CAWWCX010000427.1:0-3770 GCA_963935445.1 uncultured Roseibacillus sp. | reverse complement strand
GGCTCCTGAAGCCCCTCAGTTAGTTCAGCTTGTAGTGCTGCCCAAGGGTCTGCAGCAGGACCTCCTTGGAGCGGGGCACACCATGCAGGACCTGGTCATCGCCAATCACCATTTTGGGCATGGCGCGGGTGGTCAGGATCATTTGCTTGAAGTCGTTGACGTTGGACTCGAGGTGCTCATTGATCCACGGGTCTTCCAGCGCCTTGGTGAGTTCGTCATGACCCACGATCTGGCCCACCGCGGCTTCCGCCACTTCGGGCGGGAGAACCGGTTGCGAGAACAGTTGCTCGTGGACTTCAGGCCAGAGTGCCGGCTTGGCACGCCAGGCCGCCAGGCTCAAGCGGGCGAGTTCGCAGGCGTGATCATGGTTGGTCAGGTCGGCCGGGTAGAAAGGGTTGCAGTCACGATGGAGCGGCACAGGCAGAAGGATGACGCAGAAGGAGCCCGGGTGCTTCTCCGCCACGAATTGGAGATCGGCGTGTACGTCCCGGCATGAACGACAGGTGTAATCAAAATACTTCACCAGGACATGGCTGGCATCCGAGGGCCCGAGGTGGGGCATGGTGATCGTGTTGTATTCCTTGCGACCGCTGAAGAACCTGACGGCTCCTTGTTCCCCTGTTCCCTTCCCCATCTCACTGGCCGCTCTGTGGCTGCCTAACACCTCGGTAGTCGCGGCGTGCGTGGGTGGCTTGGGTCCATAAACCTGACCGAGAATAAGTATCAACAGGCCCGCGCCCGCAGCGGGAGGGGCATAACAGAACGGCTTTTCCGGCTTTTCCGGCCGCTTGAGATGGCGCATCGCCGCGGCAAGCACGATCGAGGTGAAAATCCCGATGCTGTGCATGGCTGCGCACCAGGGACAGAAGGCCTTCATCTTGATGTACAACAAGCCAAGGAACCAGGCCGCTGCGCCCGCAAGACAAATCAGGAAGCCCAAGTAGAGCGGGCGGGAAGGCCTCCAAGTGGCTGCAAAGAGGCCCAGGTAGAGAACCCCTGCAAGCACACTGACGGGAACCCCGAGAAACTGCGACCACTCCGACCCCAGGACATTGGCACACCCCGAGCCCGCTCCGCACCCCTTGATGGAAGAAATCTGTCCCGTCAGCTTGAGGACCCCGAGGTAGGCGCAAATCCCGAACCCCGTGAGGGCGAGCACGCGAAGGAGCAAGGGGTTCTTCATTGGTGGAAGATGGGGGGCGCACACGCGCCCTCAAAGTCAAAAGTCGCCCCGCACGGCCTGCAGAATCCAGGCCGCAAGCTCATCAGGCGGATTGAGCCCATGGGGATGATGCCCTTTTCCGGGTTTGCGCCACACCTTCACCGGTCCTCCCAGGGCCTGATAGTGCCGGGCCAGCAGCTCCCCGTTCTCTCCCGGCGGCACGACTTTGTCGGCGGCGCCCAGGACCAGGGCGATGGGAATGTTGCCCCCGGCAAGCGGCTTGAGGGTTTCGGGGGAGAGAGGTTGCCGGTGCGCCCTGGCAGCCTCGGCAGAAATCCCGTAGGCCTTGAGACAACGGCTCCAGTCTCCCTTGGAAAACTTTCCATTCCTGCCACCGGGCCACGAATTAAAATTACAAACCGGATTGTCGCCGTAAATGGCGCTCACCTTGTCCGGGTTGGCGGAGGCCCAGTTGATGATGATCAAGCCCCCGCGGGACATTCCCTCAAGAACAGGCCTCGTCGAGAGCCCTTCTTTCACCGCAAGAGAATGAAACTTGTTCCAGCGCTCGACCGCGGCGGGAGCGCCGAAAAGCCCCCCCACGTCGCAGTATGCGAGATGAAACCCCTTCGCAAGCAACTGCAGGTCCAGCGCCGGCTGATGGCCCCAGAAGCGCGCTCTCCAGATCCAGGGCGCTCCCTCCGCCGGGGACTTGGGGCTAACCACGATGCAGCGGGCTCCGTCCCCCGGGAGGACGAAGTCCCGGCGGGGATAGCCATGCCATTCCGACGACCGGCCACTGGGCCAGGCGGCCCTGAGGGAAGCGGCGGGAACAGCAAGGGCAACAAGGGCAGCAAGGAGGAAGGAAATGCGCATGGTCTTGGACATCCGGGCCGACGGCCCTTAGCATTTCTACCATGGTGCGCAACCTCCTCCTTATTCTCGCCTTGCTCGCTAGCCCGATCCTGCCCGCCGCCGAGCTGACGGTGGCCTCCTTCAACATTCGCCAGGCCTCCCGGGGGGACCTCGGCACCCGGAGCTGGACCACGCGCCGGGATCTCGTGGTGGAGACCATCCACAAGATCAACCCCGATGTCCTCGGGGTTCAGGAGGCCCTGCCGAAGCAGATGGCCTACCTCGCCGAGAAACTTCCCGGCTACCAATCGTTCGGGGTGGGGCGCGACGATGGCAAGAGCAAGGGCGAGCATTCCGCACTCTTTATCCGGAAGGAACGCCTGCAGCGGGACCCTGCGCAGGGGGGAACCTTCTGGCTGAGCGACACCCCGGAGAAGGCCGGGTCCCGGAGCTGGGGCAACCGCGTCACCCGGATCTGTAGCTGGTCGCGCCTGATCGACAGGAAAACCGGGCAGGGCTTCTACTTCTACAATACGCACTGGGACCACCAGAGCCAGCCGTCCCGGGAAAGGGCTGGCCGCCTGATGGCACAGCGCATCGACAGCCGGGAGCACAAGCACGAGCCGGTCGTTGTGACCGGGGACTTCAACGCCACCGAGACGAATCCGGGGGTCGCCTACCTGCTCGGCAGGAAGGTGGCTCTCGCGGGAGGCGCGGCCCCGGAGCAGTGGAAGGCCCCCCTCCGGGCCACCTTCCTCGAGCTCCACCCCGGGGTAACGAATCGCAACACCTTCAACCACTGGAAGGGATTTCTGCCGGGGTCGCGCATGATCGATCACGTTCTGGTCTCCCCCGCCTGGAAGATCAGGAAGGCTTGGATCGAATACCACATGAAGGGGAAGATCGTGCCCTCCGACCACTGGCCCGTGGCCGCTGTGATCGAACTGGGCCGGTAGCTTGCGGGAGGGCGCCAAGTGGCGGGGAACGGTAAAATATTGATGGCGAATCGCTTAAGCTACGCGTATTAATAAGCCGGGAATGAAAGCGCTCTTGATCATAGCGGGTATCGCGCTGGGATTCGTCCTCCTCCTGCTGATCCTGATCTACAACGGTTTCATGGGCCGCCGTAACCGGATGCGCAACGCCTTCGCCTCCATCGACGTGCAGCTCAAGAAGCGCTGGGATCTCGTGCCTCAGCTGGTTGAGGCCGTGCGGGCCTATGCCTCCCATGAGAAGGAAGTCTTTGAGAAAGTGACACGCGCCCGGCGCGGCATCGAGGCCGTCGGGGCAGACAGCCCGGAACGCTTCAACTACGAGCAGGATCTCGGGGCCGGGGTGGCCAAGGTCCTGCTGCTGGCGGAAGACTACCCCGAGCTCCAGGCGGGGGAACAGTTCCTCAACCTGCAGCGGAACCTGGCGGAGGTGGAGTCCCAGATCGCCACCGCGCGTCGCACGTTCAATGCTGCGGTCACGGACTGGAATGACGGCATAGAGAAGTTTCCCGGTAATCTGCTGGCGGGGATCTGCGGGTTCCGAATGCACGACTGGTTCCAAACCCCCGAGTTCCAGAGGAAGGTGACCGACGTGCAGCTCTAGAAAGGCTGACGGGTGAGAGCAAAAACGTGGTCGTGTCCGTGACAGCCCTTTCCAAAGAGCTCGAGCAACTGGAGACCCTTCGAAGGCACGAGCGAAAAACCAGGGCTGCCTGGCCTGTCTCTTATACACATCTGACGCTGCCGACGATATGCAGTGT
>CAWWCX010000426.1:0-3780 GCA_963935445.1 uncultured Roseibacillus sp. | reverse complement strand
ACTACCGGGTGATCGCCATCCCGCCGGGTGAACACACGCTGCGATGGACTTACACCAAGGATTTCAGTGCGGAGGAGGGAGAGGACGCCGGCTGGGTGGATTACCTGCAGTTGGCTTCCCGGAACGTGCCCTTCCTGATGAGTTCCGGCCATGTTCGAATTCCCGAGGGACGTCCGGCGGAGTACCAGTTTCCAATGGCGGGTCCCGGCGCGGCCTTCACCCCGACTCTCCTGGGGGCGGGCCTTGCCCTGAATGCGGCGGGAGAGGTGGTGGGCATTCCACTCGCGACCGGAGAACTCAGTTTTACCCTGACAGTGCTGCAGGATGGACAGTCCCTGAGCATCCCTGCGACGGTGGAGGTCATGCCGGACCGGGCCGGAGGAGCCGCGGCCTACGAGGAGGGGCAGCCGGATGGGGCGCTGCCTTGGGACGTCAATGGCTCGGGGACGTGGGTTTCGCAGGACAGCGTGACCCTTGACGGAACTGCCGCGGCTGCCGCTCAAGGGGTGCCGCACGATGGTCGGGCGTCCCTGACGACCTGGGTCCACGGTCCGGGAAAGGTCTCCTTCTGGTGGAGCGTGTCCTCCGAGCAGGATTACGATTTCCTTCACTTTGAGATCAATGGCGAGCTTCGGGATTCGATGAGCGGGAACAGCGGATGGCAGCAACATACCGAGGAGTTGCCCTACGGCTGGAATCAGCTCACCTGGGCCTACGAGAAGGACGATAGTGATTCGCGCCGGGATGACACGGGTTACCTCGATGGGCTTTCCTTCAGTGGTTATGCCGGTTGGGCGCTGCAGTCCGGAATAGGTCAGAGAACGGGAGTAACCTTGGATCCGGATTCGGACGGACAGAGCCTGTTGCTTGAATACGCGACGGGAGGAAGTGCGACGAGGTGGGATGAGATGCCGAGCGCTGTCCTCTCAGGCGGCGCGCTGGAGTTGGAGGTCAACAAGCCGGCTGAGGCCGGACTGCTCTATGAGGCAGAGGTGAGCGACAATCTCGTTGATTGGAACCGGACCGAGCGCACGATCCTGAGAGATGATGAGCAGGTCTTCCGGGTGCGGGACCAGCTTGGATTGGGGACTGCGGACAGGCGTTTCCTGCGGATGATGGTGCATCCACGGAAGTAGGGTCTGCCCCGGCTGGAGGCTTCAGCGAAACTCCAGGGTGTGGGAGGGCTGCCGCCCGAAGCCCCGGATTTCCAGGCGAGAAGGAAAAAGCCGGGCTGTGGCAAATGCGTTTTGCGCGGTGTCGAGCATGCCGTGCATGGTGAGATAATGGACGCCGTCCTTTACTGCGTGCCCCCCGCTGTGGCGGTGGCCGTTGAGGTAGGCCTTGCAGCAGGGGTGTTTCCTGAAGAGGTCGTGGAGAGCATCGCGGTTCCAGGTGCAGTGGGCCTCCTCCGGGAGGATCGGGTGATGGCCAAGGACGAGGACGGATTCCCGGGCAGCATCTGCTTCCTCAAGTTGGGAGGAGAGCCAGGTGACCTGTGCATCGCTCGCCCGGCTGTTCCAGCTCTGAGCGTAGGAGCGCTTGGCTGCGGAGAGGTTCCGGAGTTCGGCATGTGCCGCAGTGGTGCGGGCATCGTCCGGGCCATGGCGGTAGGTGCTTACCTCGGTGGTGTCGATGACCAGAAAGCGGAAGCCCGGCTGCCGGATAGCGTAGTAGGTATTGCGGAGTCCGAGTTCGGCCGGCACCTTGTCCTTGAGTTCTTCGGCAACGTCAAAGTCATGGTTGCCCAGCGCGTGATGGAGTGGGCACCGCAGTCTGGCGGTGATGGGCTTGAGGTGGGCGAAGCTCTTGAAGTCACGGTCGATAAAATCGCCGAGATGAAAGGCGAAGGCGAGTTCGTGCTGGTTCAGTTCCCGGACGGCCTCGGTGAGTTTGCGGGGACTCTCGCGATAGAAGCGGGAGCCGACACGTTCGGTATCTGCATACTGGCAGTCGGCCATGAGCCCGAAGGAGAGGAGAGGCTTTTCCCCACGGGGGCCGGGGGATGGGGCGGCACCCGAACCGACGATTGCGAGGGTGGGTCCGGTAGCTGCGAGGAAGCGGCGGCGGGTAGTCATGAGGAGGGATGATCGCTTCTTTCCGGGCCGCCGTCCATCCGATCCCTTCATTCCGGTGGAAATCGCTCTAATTTTTCCAAGTGGACGAAAGTCGGGGTGGAATAGCTTGATCAGGGGGTGGGATTCCGGGGTATAGAGTCTGCAACATCATGAAACCGAACACCCTCGCCCTCGCCCTGTTTGCAGGGTCACTCCTTCCCCTTGCCGCTGAACTGAAGATCAAGGACTCCTCAGGGAAGCACCTCGACATCCTTGCCGGGGACAAGACTCTCGTCCGCTACATGTATGAATACGATACCTCGACGGACGAAAAGAAGCATGCCACCTACAAGCCCTACCTGCATGTCTTCGACTCCGAGGGACAGGCTCCAATCACCAAGGGGGCGGGAGGGCAGTTCACCCATCATCGTGGAATTTTCATCGGGTGGAGCAAGCTGGGTTTCAATGGCAAGACCTACGACCGCTGGCACATGAAGACCGGGGCGATCGTCCACCAGGAGTTTGGAGACCAGGAAACGAAGGAGGATGTGGCCAGCTTTGTCTCGAAAACACACTGGCACGATGATAACAAGAAGCCCCTCCTCGACGAGGCGCGCAAGATGACGGTCTGGATTCCCGGGGAGGGCTGGGCGCGCATGGTCGTCTTCTTCGAGAGTAGATTGACTGCGGCGTATGGGGATGTGTCCCTCAAGGGCGACCCGGAGCACGCGGGTATCCAGTACCGGCCGGCCAACGAGGTGAACAAGAAGAAGACGAAGTATCTTTTCCCAAAAGAGGAAATCACCACGGGTAACGTGAAGAAGCACAAGGACCTGGCATGGATCGCGGAGACCTACTGGCTGGGCGACAAGGCTCATAGCGTGGTGCAGTTTAACCACCCGACCAATCCCAAGGGCACGGTACATTCGGCGTATCGCGACTACGGCCGCTTTGGTTCCTTCTTTGAGAAGGAGATCAAGAAGGGAGAAAGCCTCACCGTGAATTACGCTTTTGCGATTGTGGACGGGGAGTTGCCTGCCCGTTCCGAAATCCAGAAGGCCTCGGACATGTATGCCGACTCCTCACCGGGCGGCGAGTAAGTCGAGCGATGCACGGGGCGTGGGCGGGTTCCCCGAGCCATTCCCGGCTGGCGCTCAGGATCCGGGGGCATGTTCCTCCAGCCAGGAGGAGACCACGTTGTTCCAGGTCCGGTATCCAGCCGGATTCAGGTGGAGGCCGTCCTCCTCGAAGAGCGCAGGCATGGGTTTCCCGTCCTCCCCGAGCATGGGGGTGACGGTATCAAGGAAGTGGAGGTAGTTGTCTTCCGCGCAGAGCTCGTGAATGGCCTCGTTGGCTCGTGTCATCTGGGGCCAGAGATTCCAGCGCTTGAGGCTCGGTTTGATGGGAAGGAAGGCGAAGTGGGTATCGGGTAGCTTGGTGCGCACGAGCTGGGCGAAGCGGCGGTAGTCGGCCACCACCTGTTCCGGGGTCTCACCGTTACCGATATCGTTGTCGCCTTCGTAGAGCAGGAGCAATCTCGGACGGTAGGGCAGGATGATGCGGTCAAAGTAGCGAATGGCATCCGACAGTTCCGACCCGCCGAATCCCCGGTTCAGGACAGGTTGCCCGGGAAAGGAGGAGGTGAGGTCCCACATGCGGATACTGGAGCTGCCCACGAAGAGCTGTCTCTTATACACATCTGACGCTGCCGACGATATGCAGTGTG
>CAWWCX010000425.1:0-3799 GCA_963935445.1 uncultured Roseibacillus sp. | reverse complement strand
GCGCCCGGATTCGCGGCATCCTCGGTGCCGCCGGAGTCGATTCCCCCTCTCTCAAGAAGGCCCTCGCCGCGACAGCGGACGGAAAGACCATCGGCATCCCTCCCTTCGACCAGGCCTGGATCGACAAACTGGCCTCCGAGGTCAGGTCATCGGGCAACGCGCAACAAGGCTCAGAAATCTATCACCGTGATGCCCTCGCCTGCACCATGTGCCATGTCATCGACGCAAGTGGACGAGACTTCGGCCCCGAGCTCACCGCCGTGGGAGCAGGAGTTCCGGTCGAGATCCTCATCGAGTCGGTCGTCTGGCCCAAACGCCAGATCAAGGAGGGCTTTCTCTCAACCACCATTACAACGAAAGACGGCAGACTGGTCAGCGGCCATCTCAAACACGAGGACAAGCAGCGGATCGTCATTGAAGATGCCGCCACCAAGCAACGCCAGACCATCGCCCCCGGGGATGTCGCTCAGCGGCAGGAGGCCGGCACCATCATGCCTCCCGGCCTCACCGCCCGGCTTACCCGCGAAGAGCTGCGCGACCTCATCCGCTTCCTCTCTGAGCAGACAGGGCGGTCTCTTCGGAAAAAAAACGCATCGGACAATTAGATCCAGGCAGCCGACAGGCCACGCGCACTACCCGTCTCCCCTTGCAGGCGCATTCCGGTGACGGCCCCAAAAAAATCACTCCAAGGGTCCAGCGGAGGCACCGCCCCACATTCCGAATCTCCTCAACTCATTGACATACAGTTTTTTGCATTTCTCATCGAGCCCTCCGGCCACTGGAGACCCTCCCAGCCGGTCACAAGTCCAGGGGCTCCATCGTTCCTGATCCGAACACGCAGATCTCCTGCGCTCACCCCGAACACACACTCCCACCGGGGGTTCGCATCCTCAGTGATGGATGTTACCGCTTCGACCATCGACAACCCGCACACGGCCCTCTTCAATCCCACCATGATCCAGCGCCTCACCCTTCTCGTTCTTACAGCTCTCCTCGCCCTCCCGGCTGCCCGCGCGGATGCTCCCATCGAGATGATCGTCTATTCGAAGACTTCCTGGTTCCGCCATCCCGACATTGGACGGATCAGCGGATACCTCGCCGTCCTGGGGTCGAAACACGGGATCAACGTCAGCATCACTGAAGATGCCAAGGACCTGAGTGCACGCAACCTCGAGCAATACGACCTCATTCTCTTCAACAACTCCACCAACCTCGGAGAGAGCCTTACGGTGGAAGAACGCAAACCCATCATCGAGTGGTTCCATAAAGGGGGAGGCATCATGGTCATGCACGCGGGCATCGTGCAAAACGGCACCTGGCCGGAGCTGATCGAGATCGCGGGCTGCGACTTCCACGGCGATTCCGAATTTGTCGAGGCCCGCTTTCTGGTCGATCCCAAGGCCGAAGGGGACCCCATCGTCGCCGGCAAGAGCAGGGAGTTCACCTACACGGCAGACTGGTTGAACTTCGACAAGTCCGTCACCGGCCTGCCCGGCGTGGAAGTCCTTCTCCGCCTCGATGAAAAAAGCTACGTTCCAGTCCGGGACATCCCCTTCTACAAGGACATGAAGCCAATGGGAGCCGACCACCCGATTTGCTGGCGTCGAACCCTCGGGAAGGGCCGCTACTTCTTTACCGGCCTCGGTCACGACGTCCGCTCCATCGATACCGACTTCGGCCGCCCGCATCTCCTCGCCGGAATACGCTGGACCGCGGGCCGAGCCCAGAAGGCAACAAACAAGGCAGGCGAGTAACCAAACTCGATAAATGAACCACAAAACCTCCATACCGGTAGTTTCATGAACCATTTCCGTCAGGTTCTCCTCACCCTTCTCTCATTGTCCCTGCCGCTCGCGGCTGCCGAGAAGCCTCCCAACATCGTCATCTTTCTCGTCGACGACATGGGCTGGGGGGATCTTGGCTGCTATGGCAACGAAGTTATCCACTCCCCCAACCTCGACCAGTTCGCCACGGAGGGAATTCGTTTCACCCAGTGTTACTCCGCCTGCGGGGTATGCTCCCCTTCCAGGTCCTCGATCCTGACCGGCCGCACGCCGTATCGTAATGGAGTCTGGCGCTGGATCCCGCAGGGGCACGCGTGCCACCTCCGCGAAAGCGAAATCACCCTGCCGGAACTTCTCAGGAAGGAAGGCTACGATACCTGCCACGTCGGCAAGTGGCACCTCAACGGACACTTCAACAGTGACAAACAGCCACAACCGGACGATCACGGCTACAACCACTGGATGGCCACCCAGAACAATGCAGCGCCCAGCCACAGGAATCCGCGCAACTTTGTCCTCAACGGTAAACCCATGGGCGAGCTGCAGGGGTTTTCAGCTCCCCTCGTGGCCCGGGAAGGAGTCCGTTGGCTCAAGGACATCAGGGACCGGAAAAAACCTTTCCTGCTCTCCGTCTGGACCCACGAACCTCACCTCCCGATAGAGTCGGCGGAGCAGTTCATGAAACCCTATGCCAACATTCAGGATGAAGGCATCCGCCAGCACCACGGAAACATCACCCAGCTCGATCACGCCTTCGGCATCGTCGTGAAGGCTCTCGACGACCTTGGCCTGAAGGACGACACGATTGTGTTCTTCACTTCCGACAATGGACCTGAGGGCCGTGGCAACAAGGGGCGCACGCGGGGATCGACTGGTGGGCTGCGCGGCCGCAAGCGTGACAGCCACGAGGGCGGAATCCGGGTCGCCGGGCTCGTCCGCTGGCCTGGCAAGATCATGCCGGGGTCGGTCAGCGACATCCCCGTCATCGGATCTGACATTTTCTCCACCGTTCTCGACATCACGGGCATTCCCCTTCCCTCCGACCGCACGATCGACGGTGTCAGCATGGTCCCCGCCTTTGATGACAAACCGCTCAAGCGCCCCGTTCCTCTCTTCTGGCGCACACGCATTGCTCCCCCCGCCAGCCACGCCGCCCTGCGGATTGGCGACTGGAAACTGGTCGCCAATCAGTCTTTCAACAAGTTCCAGCTCTACGAGATTCAGAGGGACTGGAAGGAGGAAAAGGACCTCGCCGCCGAAAAACCTGCAAAACTCGCTGAAATGAAGAGTGTATTCTTCGAGGTCCTCGAGGGTATTGAAAAGGAAGGTCCCAGTGAGTGGTGGAAAAAGGAACCCCCGCGCAACAGGGCTTCCAAAAAAAGCCAAAACTAGTTTTCAGGCAGACAATTCCCTCCCGTTACCTCTCAATCAGTTCCAGACCGCACCCACGACAAGCCCGATGAAACTCGCTCACATCCTTATTCCATTCGCCCTTCTCGCAAGCGCCCGGGCCGACTGGCCCCAGTTTCAGGGTCCGCACCGTACCGGAGTATCGAGCGAGACGGGGCTGCTGCGCAGCTTTCCCGAGGGCGGACCCAAGCTCCTCTGGGAAACGAAACTGCAGCAGGGATTCGGAGGGTGTGCGGTCGTGGACGGAGAAGTATTTCTCGTGGACCGTGTCATGCAGGAAAAAGACATGCTCCTCTGTCTTGATGCCAAGTCCGGCAAGGAGAAATGGCGCTATGAGAGCCCGTCCCAGGGTGAACCTTCCTTTCCCGGTTCCCGGAGCGTGCCCACCGTCGACGATGATTGTGTCTACTTCATCGGTTCCTTCGGACGCGTCCACTGTATCGACCGGAAATCGCACAAGGCGTTGTGGACCGTCAAAATGTCCGAGCGCTATTCCGACTCCAAAACTCCCAAATGGGGTTATGCGCAGTGCGCACTCGTCGTGGGGGAAATCATCTTTGTAACGCCCTTCGGGACGGAGACCGGGGTGGCAGGCTGGGACAGGC
>CAWWCX010000424.1:0-3799 GCA_963935445.1 uncultured Roseibacillus sp. | reverse complement strand
ACACTGCATATCGTCGGCAGCGTCAGATGTGTATAAGAGACAGGCCCCGCACGGATCAAGATCGGGCAGATCGGGACCTCGCATCCCCACGCCCTCGGCAAACTCGACACCATCCTCAAGTATCCGGAACTCTTCGAATTAGTGGGAATCGTGGAGAACGACCAAAAGCGCCGCCAGACCATCGCCCAGCGCTACCCAAACCTCCGTTGGTTGCCTGAGGCCGAGCTCCTCCAGAGTCCCGGTTTGCAGGCCATTGCCGTGGAAACATCGGTGGACGAACTCGCTCCCACCGGCCTGCGCTGCCTCCAGGCAGGAATGCACATTCATCTCGATAAGCCCGCTGGGCCGACTCTCGAAGACTGCCGGAAACTCCACGAGGAAGCCACGCGCCGCAGGCTGATCGTCCAGATGGGATACATGTTTCGTTACAACCCCGCATTCGAGTTCCTCTTCAAGGCCGTCCGCGATGGCTGGCTTGGCGAGATTACGGAGATCAACGGCATGATCGGCAAAAAGATCAATGACTCCGGACGCCAAAACCTCGCACGCTACGAGGGAGGCGGCACATTCGAGCTCGCCTGCCACCTGATCGACGCCATGGTCACCGTGCTGGGAAGGCCGACCCGCATTCAGGGAATCAATCACCAGACTTTTCCCGGCAAGGACACCTTTGCAGACAATCAGCTCTCGATCTTCGATTACCCCAAGGCCATTGCAACCATCCGCTGCAACCACATCGACCCCTTGGGCTGGGCTCGTCGTTGCTTTTCGGTGACCGGCACCCTGGGCACCTGCGAAATCCGGCCGCTTGAGCCTCCCACCCTCCGGCTCGGCCTGGACCGCGACCGCGCACCTTACAAGCGGGGCTACCAGGACGTGAAGCTTCCTGAGGCCGCCGGCCGCTACGACGGGGAATTCATCGACCTCGCCAGAGTCATCCGGGGAGAGAAAACCCTGGCCTGGGACGCAACACACGATCTCGCCGTCCACGAGGCGGTCTTGCGCGCCAGCGGGATGATCACATAGGAAACCACCATGAGTTTACCCAGGATTTTCATCACCGATTTCATCACCGAGCCGCTCGACTTCGAACGGAAAGTGATTGGGGAGGCGGCTGAGGTAATTGCGCTGGAGGCAATGGCTGAGGATGCCCTCGTGGGAAAGGTTGAATCCGCAGCCGCGATCATCTGCTACCACTACCTTTCCATCACCCGGAGCACCATTGCGCGCCTGCAGAATTGCAAGGTCATCGTCCGAGGCGGGGTAGGCTTCGACAACATTGACCACCGTTGTGCCCGTGAACATGGCATTGCGGTATGCAATGTGCCGGACTACGGGACCGAGGAGGTTGCCGACTCGGCCATGGGCATGATGCTCACTCTCACCCGCGGGACGCACTTTCTGCACAGCCGGCTCCGACGGGAAGTTGGTGACTGGAGTGTGGAACAGGCGAAGCCGATCCCGCGGCTACGTGGGCGGGTACTCGGCATCATTGGCTGTGGCCGCATCGGGTCGGCTGTGGCCCTGCGCGCGAAGTCCTTTGGGCTCCAAGTGGTCTTCTACGACCCCTATGTCCCTGACGGCCTCGACAAGGCTCTCGGCATCCGGCGGGTGGACCGTCTGGAAGAGCTCCTGGCACAGTCCCATGTGGTCAGTCTTCACTGCCCGCTTACCGGGGAAACCGCAAACATCATCGGGGCTGCGGAACTGGCGGCCCTGCCAGCGGGAGGTTTTGTCGTCAATACCGCACGCGGCGGGGTGGTGGACACGGAAGCAGTCGTCGACTCGCTCGCCACCGGCCATCTGCGCGGAGCAGGCATCGATGTGCTCGAACACGAACCACCGGACGAGGACTCGAAAGTCCTCAAGGCCTGGCGCGACCCCGGGCACCCCGCTCACGACCGCCTTCTGCTCAATCCTCACGCCGCCTTTTACTGTGAGGAAGGCGGCGAGGAATTCCGCACCAAGGCCGCCCGCGAATGCCTCCGTGCGATTCGCGGCGAGACACTGCGCAATGTCGTGAACTAATCCCGTGGCCCTTCCGCGAATCCTCGCTCGCTACGCCGCTTGGCCATGAGGCCTGCCCTGAAGCCCTCTCAATACGTGGCGCGGCCTCCGGACAGGTCGAACACGCCTCCCGTTGTAAACGAGCAATCCTCCGAGCAGAGCCAGGCAACCAGCGAAGCTGCCTCGCCAGCAAGGCCAAAGCGCCCCATGGGAATCCGGGAGAGCATGTAGTTGATATGCTCCTGGCTGATCTGCTTGAGAATGTCGGTTTCGATCACGGCCGGGGTCACACAGTTCACAATCACTCCGCTCTCCGCACACTCCTTCCCCAGCGACTTGGTGAGCCCGATCACTCCCGCCTTGGCGGCACTGTAGTGCGAAGCATTAGGGTTCCCCTCCTTGCCCGCAATCGAGGCAATATTGACCACCCGCCCATAACCGTTCTCGATCATTCCGGGCACGAGGGCACGGCAGCACAGGAAGACCCCGAAAAGGTCAATCTGCAGAACTTCCTGCCATTCCGCCGGCTCGCACTCCCACAGCTTTCTGCTACTACCTGCGATCCCGGCATTGTTTACCAGAATATCAATTCCACCCATCAGCTTCGTGGTCGCCACCCCCGCCGCCTCGACGGAGGCGGGATCGGTCACATCCACCACGATGGCCTCGGCTCCCCGGAGGGACCCGGCCGCCTCCTCGGCCGCCTCCGCATCACGATCCCAGATCGCACAGCGCGCTCCCGAATCAGTCAACCGCTCACAGATCGCATGACCGATGCCACGTGCCCCACCGGTCACAACCGCGTTTCGGCCCTTCAGATCAATCCTGTTCATAATGTTTATCCAGGCAGGTGAGCCTGCAGAAATCGGATGAAGTTTCCATGGAGAATCCTGTCGACATCCCCGCTTGAATATCCGCGGGCCCCCAGCAGGCCATCCAGCCGTTGAAGAGCCGCAATCGAGGTGACATCCAGGGGAGTCTGCTCCCTACCGAACCCTCCATCCAGGTCGGATCCAACCCCGACATGGTCGGCGCTGCCTGCCAGCTGGCAAATGTGGTCCATGTGATCGACGAGGTGTTCAAGCCTTACCCCCGCCTCCTCAGGCGTGCTCACACCGCGCTGCCAGCCCGGCACCATCATCCACGTATCCAGCGCACAGCCGATCACGGCCCCCCGCTCGATCAGGCGCCGGATCTGCTCATCGGAAAACTGCCGGGGATCGTCCACGAGGGCCCGGCAGTTCGAATGACTCGCCCACACCGCCCCCTCAAAGAGGTCGAGGGCATCGTGAAAAGCGCGGTCACACAAATGCGTGGCATCAAGAATCATGCCGAGCTGGGCCATCTCCCGTACGAGCTCCCGGCCCCGGTCGGAAAGCGGTCCCTCCTGGTCGTGCCCGAGGGCGTAACGCCCCACTCCATAATGGGCCGGCCCCAGGGCACGGAGGCCTTGTTCCCACGCCTGCGCCAGGTGGGCAGGAGTCCGAATGGAATCCGCACCCTCCAGACTGAGCAGGTAGCCAATCGGCCCGTCGGACTGTCCAGTCTTCCAGCGATCCAGCGCATCCGTGAGGGTTGCCCTGTCGACAATCTGCATGAGCTCACCCATCTCCTCCATCGCTCGATACCATGCCAGCTGCCCCTGCGTCTGTGCCCAGGCGATCTCGGGCGCATTCCACCCGGAAGCGACCGCTCCCGGCTTCATGCAGCCTGCAAGCAGGGTGCCCACGCAAAGACCTACCTGTCTCTTATACACATCTCCGAGCCCACGCGACCGTACTAGATCTCGTAT
>CAWWCX010000423.1:0-3804 GCA_963935445.1 uncultured Roseibacillus sp. | reverse complement strand
GGGAGTCTCCCCAGTTCGTCAATGGGGATATCCTGCAGGAGCGCGAGATGAAGGGCCAGAGGCGTGACGACTCCCGCAAACGCGCCGTCCCCGTCGGTCACCACCAGCGGCGTGGGTCGCCGCCGTTCGTCGTAGTCGGCCAGACTACGCAGCGCGTCTCGAAGGGGGCGGTCGAACTCAATGGTCCGGACTTCCGCCCGCATCAGGTCGCGTGCGGTAATCGCTTCGGCATGCCCCGGCGTGTTCACTCAGAGGCCTCCCCGGGTTCAAGTTTCTCCGCCAGGACCCGCAGGAGCGGAAACTGTTCGACCAGCCCCATGATACGCCCCTCCCCGTCGCAGATGGGGAGAACCGGGTCTCCATGCCTGAGCATGGCCTGCAGAAGCTCTCCCAGATGCGAATCAGCAGTGAGGTCCGGCAGATCCCGCCGCGCGATGGTATTGATGCGACGGGTGAGGTGAACCCGCAGGCACTCTCCAAGCTCCTTGTCGTCCACTGCCGCCAGATGATCGTGGTCCAGCTCCCGCATCATCTGGTCAATGAGCCGCCACGGGGACAGCTGACCAAATAGCCGGGCCTCATTATCCTGCAGGAAAAGCGGCTGCGGGGTGGCGGGATCAGAGTGCTTGTGCATTTCCGACATGAGCCAGATCGCCTCCCTGAGCTGGTGCCCGTTTCCAAAACGAATGGCCCGGCGATTGAGAATGTCACGGGCGGTGAACCCTGCCGTGTCGTCCCGCACAGCGGCTCCTCCTGCTTCACGCAAGGCTTCCGCGCGCTCCCTCTCCACGATACTCCCGGCCCGCGCAAGGGCCAGCTCGGTCGACTGGTGGAGCTTGTTGTCGGCCCAGAAGATGTTCTCCTCGCCAATACGCTCCCGCAGGCCCGAATGCGTCATGGCGTCATGGAGCTCGCGCTCGATCCCACACACCACCAGGTAGATGTTACGCTTCCGGAGAAGCTCCCAGAAGTGCCCGAGGATCGCCATTGCGGTGCTGCCCACCGCTCGCAGGCGCTTCATGCGCAAGACCACGACCCGCGTCTCAGGAGTGATCGCTCCCAGCAGTTCGTAGTCGAGATCCTCGGCTGCTGCAAAATAGAGAGCCCCCTCCATGTTGACGGTGACCACCGGCGAAGGCGCGGCTCGCTGGAAGGGAAGCTCCTCGAATCCTCCCCCGTGACGGGGAACCAGCTGGGTCAGCCTGGTGCGACCGGTCACCCGCAGGAGAATCACGATGGACAACCCCACCCCGACAAAGATGGCAAACTCGAGGGGCAGCACCAGGGTCGACCCCAGCGTCCCAAACAGGATGAACCGCGAGTTCCGACTCGTCTTCCAGGCGAGGGCCAGGCGGTGCTTGTCAATCATGGAGTAGGCGATCACCACCAGGATGCCCGCGAGGCTCGCCTTCGGGATATAGTTCGCCCAACCCGCGAGAAGGAGAACCGTCAGCGTGGTCCAGATTGCAGAGAAGACGGCTGCCATCCGCGTCCGCCCCCCGGAGCGGAAACAGACCGCCGTGCGCGTGAACGAACCCGAGCCCGCGAAACAGGAAAAGAACGAGCCAGCGATATTGCCGGCACCCTGCCCCACGAACTCCCGCGTGAAGTTGAGGCGTTGCCCCGAGGTGGCCGCCACCGCCCGCGCTATGGAGGCCGCCTCGATGAGGCCCAGCAGCGCAAGGGCCAGGGCTCCCGATCCCAGCTCCCGGACCAGCTCCAAGTTCGGCTCAGTCAGGAATTGCGGGAAATGGAAGAGGTCCAGGGTTCCACTGATCGGTTCGATATCCCGCACGATCTCGACCTTCCTGTCCCCCATGGAGGCTTCGTGCCAGCCCAAGAGATAAGCCAGCAGGGTAGTAATCACCACCCCCAGCAACGCCCCCGGCAATCGCTTGTTCACCTTTGGCAGGTAGAGGACCAGGAGCGCCGTCAGGACGCCCAGCCCCAGGGCGTGAACGTTGGTATCCGGGATCCGCTTGATGGTCTCCCAGATTACCTCGTGGAAACGTTCGACGTGACCATCGAGACTCACCCCCATGATGTTCTTGAGCTGGTTGGTGGCAATCAGGATCCCTGCCCCCGCCGTAAAGCCCACCACCACGGCATTGGAAACGTAGCGTACAATCGTTCCCATCCGCAGGAGGCCGAAGCCAAGCTGGATCAGGCCGGTAAGAAAGGTGAGCAGGAGAACAATTTCAAACAGGCTCAGGCCATACTTCGCCGGCAGGGGTGCGGTAAGACTCAGGATCACCATGCACAGCGCGTTGGTGGGACCGGTCACCAGATGCTTGGAGCTGCCTATGAGCGCAGCTACCACGCAGGTCACAATCGCGGTGTAGAGCCCATAGATCGGAGGCAGCCCGGCAATCAGGGCGTAGGCCATGGCCTGCGGAACGCCCATGATGGCGACCGTCAACCCCGCCAAGGCATCAGGTCGGGCATCCCTGCGGAGATACGCCCCCACCCGGGCCTGCAGGTTGAGATCACGAAGTCCGGGACGAGCCATCTCCAATTCCATTCCACCCTTCTCCGTCCCGTTCTTCAAGCTTTCGATTCCCGGCCGCCGCCGCCGGAAGATGATTTGCCGCACGCGCATCTTCTGCTCATGCTGCGGAAATGAAGACACTCCTATCTCCGCCCTCCCCGCCGGAAGACACCGAGCGCCGCCACTTTATCCGGGCCACCGCCGCGGCCGCACTTGGAGCCCTCGCAACCGGCCCGCAGGCGCTTGCGGCTGCCCGGCCCGTCAAAAAGGACGCTCCTGCGGAATCGCTCGTCAAGGTTCTCTTCGATTCCCTGAGCGCGCAGCAGCGCAAGGCCATGTGCTTTCCCTGGAACTACGAGGACAGGACGCGGGGACTCCTCCGCACCCGCATCGCCAACAACTGGCGGATCACCCGGCCAACTGTCGCGAGCAACTTCTACAGCAGGGAGCAGCAAGTGCTTATCCGTGGCATCTTTGAGGGCATGACCAATCCGGACTGGCACCAGCGCTTCGACCAGCAACTCAGGGATGATGTCGGGGGATTCGGGAGGAAGCAATCGATCGCCATTTTCGGGGAACCAGGCACCGGGAAGTTCCAATTCGTCCTGACCAGCCGTCACATGACCCTCCGCTGCGACGGAGACAGCGCCGACCACGTGGCCTTCGGAGGGCCCATCCTCTACGCCCACGAGGGTGAGCGCCTCTACGAGAAACCCAACCACCCCGGCAACGTCTTCTGGCATCAGGCGGTTGAGGCCAACAAACTCTTCCGGACCCTGGATCGGGGCCAGCAGAAGGAGGCCCTCGTGGTGCGTGGCATGCCCTCGGAGGAACTGGTGGGCTTCAAGGGAAGAAAAGGGCCCTTCCAAGGATGCCCGGTCAGCGACTTTTCCGACGACCAACGCGGAGAAGTACAACGCATCCTGCGGATTCTCCTGGAACCATTCCGCCAATCCGATCGCGATGAGGTCGTCCGGTGCCTCCGGGCCCAGGGTGGACTCGAGGGCTGCCACCTCGCCTTTTACGAGGAAGGCGACCTCGGCGAGGACGGGATCTACGACAACTGGCGACTGGAGGGCCCCTCCTTTGTCTGGTACTTCCGCGGCCGCCCCCACGTCCACGTCTGGGTCAACATCGCCGATGAGTCTTCCGTGGAGCTGAACTCGCACCAGGATTCCGTAGGCGTCTGAGCCCCCGGGGTCTCTGCCTGTCAGGCGGCCCCCCGGGGGCGCCGCCGGGGCCCATGGCGGGCCCGGGGCCGGCCGCCCGGCGAACACCCCCCGCCGCGGCGCGAAGCGGCCCCCGCCCGGCCCCGC
>CAWWCX010000422.1:0-3812 GCA_963935445.1 uncultured Roseibacillus sp. | reverse complement strand
CCACGGTGGTCTGTGCCGCGGCGGACAGGCTGGCCACGAGACTGGCCGAGAGAAGAAAGACTCCGGGGATTTTCATCGAAACACTGGGGGGGGATCGTGGTGGGACGGTCGCAGCCACCGTAACAGAGGAGGATACAGAGAATCCGGGTATGATCAAGGCCGCGGAGCTCCAGGCTGCCGGGTAACGAGTCGGGAGGCAGGGGATCTCTTGGTGGGATCGAGCTTGGAGTTGGGTGGCAGCCCTGTCCGGGGCGTTCAGGCGTTGGGATCAATATACGAAGAGGTGACGAGGGGCCGCCGCCTTTCTGGTGGCGGGTGAGTGCCAGTGTGCTCTAATGGCGGAGACGCAATTTATAATGAGAACGGGTTTATCGGTGGTAACCATGCTGTGTCTGGTGTGGTCGTCCCCTGCGGGTCGGGGTGCCCCCGGGGATGCGGATCCCCTCGCGTTTTTTGAAACCAGAATCCGACCCCTGCTCTCCGAGCACTGCTTTGACTGTCACAGTTCCAAGAAGCAGAAGGGAGCACTGAGGCTGGACAGCAGAGAGCGCCTCCTGAAGGGGGGAGAGAGCGGGCCGGCCATTGTTCCGGGGAAGCCGGGGGAATCACTCCTCATCGAGGCCGTGAGCTATCGCAGTGCGGATCTGCAAATGCCGCCCAAGAGGAAACTGGGCAAACGGCAGGTTGAGGATCTCGGACGTTGGATCGCGATGGGTGCCCCGTGGCCGGGGGGAGAGGACCAGACTGGAGGCCCGGGCCAGGGTGGGGACGCGGAGAGGTTCGAAATCACGGAAGAGGATCGCGCTTACTGGGCATTTCAGCCTCTGCGTCAGGCGAGCGGAAAGCAGCTCGATGACATTATTGACGCGGGTCTGGCGGAGAAGCAGCTCCTGGCCAATCCCGCGGCCTCGCGGGCGGTACTGATCCGGAGGGCCTACTATGCCCTGATTGGTCTGCCCCCCAGTTTCGAGGAGGTTGAGGGCTTCGTCCGTGACCCGGATCCCCACGCCTTTCGCAAGCTGGTGGACCGGTTGCTGGCCCGCCCGGAGTATGGGGAGCGCTGGGGGCGGCACTGGCTCGACGTGGTACGGTTCGCACAGAGCAACGGGTATGAGCGCGACGACGAGAAGCCTCACGCCTGGCGTTATCGTGATTACGTGATCGACTCCTTCAACAGGGACAAGCCCTATGACCGCTTTATTCTTGAGCAGCTCGCGGGCGATGAGCTGAAGGACGGGGGAGATGAGGGTTGGATCGCAACCGGCTTTTATCGACTCGGAGTCTGGGACGATGAGCCCGACGACAAGCGGGCGGCGGACTTCGACGGGCAGGATGACATCCTGAAAACCACCACGGAGACGTTCCTCGGCCTGACCGTGGGCTGTGCCCGGTGTCACGATCACATGTTCGACCCCATTTCCCAGCGGGACTACTATGAGATGCTTGCCTTTTTCCGGAACGTGAAGCCTTACAACAAGCCGGTCGGTGATCCTGAGCCCGGCACGGGGGTGACCATACGCAGCACGGGGCTTGGGAATGCCCTCGTGGTCACCGAGCATGGGAGCAAGCCGGTCGACACGCACATTCTGGTCCGGGGCAATGCAGGTCGCCCGGCAGACAAGGTGGAACCGCAGTTTCCCGATATTCTTGGAGGAGGCTCCCCCGAGGTGACCCCGACCCCGCACTCGGCCGGGAGGCGCCGGGCTTTTGCCCGCTGGGTGGCGGACAAGAGCAATCCCCTCACCGCCCGGGTGCTGGTCAACCGGCTCTGGCACGGGCATTTTGGCCGGGGAATCGTGAAAACCCCCAACGATTTCGGGAAGGCTGGTGACCAGCCGAGCAATCCAGAGCTTCTGGACTGGCTTGCCAATGAGTTCCAGTCCGGGGGCTGGTCGATCAAGCACATGCACCGGGTGATCATGAACAGCCGGGCATGGCAACGGTCGTCGGAGTCGAATGCAGCCAATAACGCCATCGATCCCGGTAACCTGTATCACTGGCGGGCCAACCTGCGGCGGCTGGAGTCCGAGGCTATCCGGGACGCCGTCCTCCAGTCGGCTGGCGTGCTCAACCCGGAGCGTGGAGGACGTGGATTCTTCCCGCCTGTGGCAGGTGAGGTGGTAGCGGGAGCCTCCCGGCCGGGACGCAACTGGGAATGGTCCCCGCGGGAACAGCAACGGCGGCGCAGCGTGTATGTCTTCGTGAAGCGGACCATGCTCTATCCACTTTTTGAGATCTTTGATTACACCAATACGGAAGGTTCGCTGGGTGTGCGTCCCACCACCACGGTGGCGCCGCAGGCCCTGCTCCTGCTCAACAGTGAATTCGTGGCGGAGAACGCGGCCATTCTTGCCGAAAAAGCCGGGCAGCAGCCCGATCCGGTGTCCTCGGCCTTCCGGATGGTATTGAGCCGGGACCCGTCTCGGGAGGAACTCAGGCTGGCGGAAAGCTTCCTGGTGGACCAGCAGGACAAGCAGGAGGCCCTGACCCAGCGGTTGACCTTCCGGCCGGACTTCCCTCCCGCGCTGTATGGCGACTATCAGAAGGTCCTGCCTGCCGAACGCTTTCTTCGGGGCCCTGAGAAAGGCTGGTCCCACCACAAGGGCAGGTGGACGGGAAGTTATGAGGGCATCGTCAATGCGGTTCGCGAGTGGCCGGCCTTCGCGCTTTATCAGGTGTCCGCCCGGGATGTAGAGGTCACCGGGACGTTTCTGCTCGATGACAGCACGGAGCAGGCATCCATTCTCCTGCGGGCAACTCCACGGGACGATGTGTTCGAGGGCTACAGCGTGCTTTTGGGCAGAAGTGGGGGCGAGGTTGCGATCCGGCGGCACGAGGGCGGGAAGATTTCGATCCTCGGCCGGGAAACGGGACTGGATTTGAAGGGCGCGCTGGATCTGGTGATCAGGCTGGAGGGTGGCGAGATCTCGTTGCGGCATGGAGCGGGATCGGTCCTGGTGGCCCGGGACGACAGGCCGATCGAGGGAGCGGGTCGGGTGGGCTTCAGCACATGGGGCGGAGCGCTCAGCGTGGACGGTCTCACGATCGAGGCCAACGGCCAGTCCTACCCCGTGGCAGAGATCGATCACGACTTGTCGAAGTTCGCGACCCCGGCAGAGGAGGGAAGGGATGCTTCCCCGGGGGGCTGGTCAGCCTTTGGCGGGCAGTGGTCGGTCGTGGAACCGAACGGTATTTCCGTCGCCAGGGAGAAGGGACCCAAGCTGCTCTGGGAAGACGCGGGAACGCTGGGGGACGGAGACTCGCTGAAGGGCGAGGTCCGCATTTCCGAGGGCTCCATTGGGGGCTTTCTCCTGCACGTGCGGGATCCCCGGGTGGGGGCTGATAACTGGACCGGCTACGAGGTGAGCTTCTACCTTGATGAGGGGCGGCTGGTTCTGGGAACTCATGAGAACAACTGGAAGCCACGGGCCAGTGCGCCAGCTCCACTCAGACGTGGGCAGTGGCACTGGCTGGAGGTCAGGGTGAAGGGCGACCGGGTCCAGGTGTTTCTGGACAACCGCCCGGAGCCTTATCTCGATCACAGGATGGAACAACCGCTTGCTCCGGGGCTGGTTGGGTTGCGGAGCTGGGGTGCACAAGTCGATTATCGGAACCTGCAGGTGAGCAAGGGTGGGAGGGTGACAAAGTGGTTGTCGCCGCAAGCTCCGCAACTGGGAACGGACCGCGACCACGTCGTTCTTTTCGCCCGGGGGAAGACCGCCCGGAAGCGGGCCTTGCAGGAGTTGTGTTCCCTGTTGCTGAACCTGAACGAATTCGTTTATATCGATTGACGCGGGCATGTCTCTTCATCC
>CAWWCX010000421.1:0-3812 GCA_963935445.1 uncultured Roseibacillus sp. | reverse complement strand
CTGACTCTCAAAACGTGTTCGGCCAATTATTACGCTATTTTAATATTTTTGTAACTCCCTGTCCATAAGTAGATTACATTCTTATCACTTGCTCGCGGACGGCTGCCGGCAACGAGCGGGCTTCCCTGTGGCGAGGACCCGCGGACCGCTCACAGGCCCCGCCTGTTCCACGTGGAACGATTTGTTCGAGATCAAGAAGTCAGGTTACACAAAGCGAGAGAGCTCGTCCCGCCCTTGAGTTTGAGTCCTCAATTGCTAGCCTCGCTCCCCGCACCAATCCGCTGCATGTACTGCTACCCAAAAGACTATGATGTCCTCGTCATTGGCGCTGGCCACGCCGGGGTCGAGGCGGCCCTGGCAGCCAGCCGCCTCGGCTGCAGTGTCGCCGTGCTGACCCAGAATCTGGACACCATCGGGCAAATGAGCTGCAACCCAGCGATTGGAGGCCTCGGAAAAGGCCACATGGTTCGGGAAATAGACGCTCTCGGAGGAGCCATGGCCCTGAACACAGACGCCACAGCCATCCAATGGCGCCTTCTCAACGCCTCAAAAGGGCCCAGCGTCCGCGCCCCCCGGGCGCAATGTGATAAAAAGGCGTACCAATTCCGAATGAAGCACATTTTGGAGTCCGCCCCGGGAATCGACCTCCATCAAGGGAATGCCAGCCGCCTCGTGCTCAACGGCTCTTCCATTTCCGGCATCCAAACCACACTGCAATTCCAGTTAAACGCCAAAACCGTCGTTCTCAGTGCCGGCACTTTCATGAAAGGCCTCATGCACGTCGGAAAGCGAAATGAGAAGGGCGGCAGAATGGGGGATTCCATCTCCACCATCAGCGACTCCCTGGTCGAACTTGGGTTCGACGTCGAGCGATTTAAAACGGGGACCCCCTGCAGGCTGAATGGGCGCTCCATAGACTTTTCGCACTGTGAGCGACAGGAGGGCGATGAGCCCCCTCCCCTTTTCAGCTATCTGGCACACACCATTCAGAGGGCTCCGGATGATCTTTTTACCTTAAATTCTTGGGGCTCCGAAGGGTTCCACGTGGAACAACTCCCTTGCTGGATCACATGGACCAACCCACAAACCCACCAGAAAATTACCGATAACCTTGAACATAGCGCGATGTATTCCGGCCAGATCGCCGGGACAGGACCGCGCTATTGCCCGTCCATCGAGGACAAGGTAGTCAAGTTTGCAGATAAGGAGCGGCATCAGATCTTCCTCGAGCCGGAGGGCCGCCATACCAGAGAATACTACGTGAACGGGGTGTCGACCTCCCTGCCCTACGAGGTGCAGCTGTCCTTTATCCGTACAATCAGGGGCCTCGAACGAGCACAGATCATCCGTCCCGGATACGCCGTCGAATACGACTACTGCCCCCCGACCCAGCTCTCCCCGACCCTTGAAACCAAAGTCGTGGAGGGTCTCTATTTCGCTGGCCAAATCAACGGCACCTCTGGCTATGAGGAAGCCGCGGGACAAGGGCTTCTCGCCGGCACCAATGCCGCGCTCAAGGCCCAGGGACGGGATCCCCTCATTCTTCTCCGGGACCAGGCCTATCTCGGCGTCATGGTTGATGACCTTGTGACCAAGGGGTGCACCGAACCTTATCGCATGTTTACAAGCCGGGCGGAATACCGCCTTCTTCTCCGCCAGGATAACGCCGACCAGCGCCTCACCTCCCTCGCCGCAAACCACGGCTTGAGCACCCCGGAGCGCACCACGCTTGCCTCCGACAAGGTGGCAAGCCTCGCGAAGGCCGCGCGATTTGTCCGCGAGACTACCCATGACGGGATCAAACTGGACCACTGGTTTCGCCGCGAAGAAAACCACTGGGAGGCCCTTCCCTCAGAGCTTCGAGCCGTGTTCCCCATGGAACTTTGGCCCCTCGTTGAAACGGACTTTAAATACGAAGGTCACATCCTCCGGCAGCGCCAACAGGTAGACCGCTTGGCTCGCCAGGAAACCCACCCGCTTCCTTCCGATGCCGACTATCACTCCATCGAGGGCCTGAAACGCGAGGCACAGCAGCGCCTCAATGAGATCCGCCCCTTGAATCTTGGTCAGGCGGCCCGGATCAGCGGCATTACACCTGCGGACATTGCCCTCCTCTCCATCTGGCTCGAAAAAGACCGCCGCGAACGCGCCGCGAAGCCTTAGACCCCGACCCCCTTCACGCTCTCCGGGCTCCGAGAGCATTTCCCTGTGCCGCAGGAATCGTTGCCCAGCCGGTAACAGGCGCAAACCACAGGGCTCACAAACATTGACTATTCCAATGTTAGAGTTTCTAACATATACTATGTTAGTAGTATTTACGGAGCGCGCAGGCCCTCTCTTATCGCTCAAGTTCACCGCCTGTCCCGGCAAGGACTCCGCGCAGCCGCACATCGGAACCAAAACGCTGCCAGCGGACCCCTTCCATCCGGAGCCGGCCGCCAAGATTGACCACGCCTTCGCCAGCACTCGCACAAATCGGTCCCCCGGTAACCAGCGGGGCCAGGTAGCAGATCATCTCATCGGCCCACCCCTCATCAAGGAGGCGCCCGACCAGGCGCCCACCCGCTTCCACAAGCACACTCTGGACCGCATGCTCGGATGCCAGCTCCCGGAGCACGCATTCAATTCTCTGCCTCTTGAAAATAAGAGTCCGGTCAGCGTGGGAATCACGCAATACCTGTGAATGAGAAGGGACGCCCTCTTCTCTTGATGTCAAGATAACTCTCCAAGGTTGCCTCTTTCCCTCTTTACCATGCGCGCCTCGCAAGGTGAAGCGGGGGTCATCAGCCCGAACGGTTGCTCCGCTACTGAGCACGGCATCCACCTCATTCCGAAACACCTGCACGTCCTCCCGGGAGGCCAGTCCGCTCAACCACTGCCCCTCGCCCGCCGGCCGCGTAATTCGCCCATCCAGACTAAAGGCGCTTTTGATGATCACCCAGGGAAGACCGGTGCGCTGCACTTTGGAAAAGGCCCGAATCAACTCCTCGCAACGGGTCTCCTCGATCCCTTCCACAACCTCTATCCCGGCTTCCCGGAGAAGCTTTCCACCCCGCCCGCAATGTGCGGGATTAGGATCGTTGGACCCGATGACGACCCGTTTTATTCCTGCATCTATAAGGGCAGTGGTGCAAGGGCCCGTCCGACCGTGAGTGGAACACGGTTCCAGGGTCACATACATGGTTCCGTCCTGCGCAGCCAATGGGCCATGCCTTCTCGAAACATCCTGAAGAGCCTCAATCTCCGCATGGGCCTTCCCAGCGGCCCTGTGCCAGCCCGAGCCAAGTTCTTCACCATCCTTCACAACGACAGCGCCCACTGGTGGGTTGGGACTCGTTAATCCCAACCCGTTCTTCGCCAGATCAAGCGCCTGGCGCATGAATTCACTGTCATTCACAGCAAAGCTCTAGCTCCCACGCGCCGTGGCTGCAAGGGTCGTGGATAACATGGCAGGAAAATGCGGGCACATTGGGAACGGACTGCGCACTCCCGTCCATAGAAACAATCTCTGATCAAGAGCTCCTCGCGACCCAATTTTATTCCCGGCTTGTTAGCGCCGTGGAACACCTGCCGCTGCAGCGGGGAACACGGATATGGGGGACTTATTCCACGCTATAAGAAGAAGAAATGAGATAAATTTTTAAAGACTCATTCCTTAACTCCACAAGAAAGTCCTTGTTCTTGAGGCTCCTTGACCGACCCGTGACCTGAGCGTAGCTTTCAGGGTAAAGTGCACACTTTTGCCAACAACACAAACACCACACGATCCAACAATCATGAGATACATCATTCTTCTGATCACAGCGACCCTC
>CAWWCX010000420.1:0-3823 GCA_963935445.1 uncultured Roseibacillus sp. | reverse complement strand
GTTGGCGTCTTCATGGTGAAATTCGTTCAAAAACAAGTTCATGATATCAGGGGTATGGACCATTGGTTGGTAGAGCCTTTCCCTAGTGGTTCTTTGCTCCGGTTTCGGATGGAACCGGCCGCTGCCGGGGCCGGATGCCGGAGGCGAGCCGGGCAAGGATCCGGTCCCGGCGTTCCCGCGCGGCAGTGACTTCGCTGGTTTTCAGGGAAAAACGCAGGCGCCGGGAAAATGGCCCCTCGTGGACGGTTAACTGGCACCACCAGGTTCCATTATTGTTGGTGAGGTGATGATTTGGACTGGCGGACCGCGCCTTGCTGGCGAGGTGGACGGTATTCTTGCCTGGTGCTTGGTTCATGATGCTGGTTCCGGTGAGGCGGAGAAGCACCAGGAGTCGCGGCCGGGCTGAACGAGAGCTGTCGCAAGGGCGCGGGCAGCGCATCCTGCAGGAGACCTTCGTTCAGCCCTCTCGGACCGCGCATCGTGCCAGCTGGCACAGGCACCTTGTCGTCTCCGCGACAGGTTGCCGGGACCCTTGCCCTTGCGGGCTCGAATCCACTCAGGATGCAGGGGAATCCTAGGAGGCAGAGGTGTGAAAGGCAATTTGAAAGAGTGACATAAAGGCGTCGGACGGCGGCTGGTGGAGGGGGCTGTACGAGGAAAGGGGAACCTCGTGGATGTGGCTGCGAAAGAGGGAGCGCGGAGCCCGGGGCGCAGAGCAGTTGTCCTGTTGGCGGTCCTTGAATTGTCGTCGTTGCCTGCGCCATCGAAGTGATGAGGCGAGGCCCCGGGCGGAACGTGCTGGCGGAGAGAAAGGGGGGCTGCAGCCGGAATGAAGCCGTGGATTTAGCTGCTGTGAGCGTCTGTGCTTGTTCCCGGGTATCCCGTCACCGGGCTCTCTTCTCGCCGCTTTCCGGCCGCGGCTACGTCCTCTCCCGGATACGGAACAGCATCGACTGACAGACGTTCAGCATGTTCTGGTAGATTATGAACGATTCGTCCGCAGCGAGCTTTTCCCGGACCAGTTCATCAGCGGCTTGCTTGCGGATCTTCAGGAACTCGCTCTCGAGTTCGTCCAGTTCCTGCAGGGTTACGGGGTCATTGAGACGCTGAATGATCGTATCGATGGCCCTGTAATAGGTGTCGATACGGTTTTTCTGATTCTGCGAATACCACTTCCGAAACCAGTTTGCGGCGCTCCAAGCCAGGAGGACGAGGGTGAGAAGGAACCCCATGGTTTCTGCATTCTCAGCGAGGAAGCCGGGTTCCTGACGAAAGTAGTAGTTTTCTGCGCCCGGGTGTAATGGAAACTGCAGTCCGGACCGGGTCGTGAACTCGTTGAGGTAGGAAAAGGCTGTTTCCCTGCTCGACAGGACCGCGCGCTTTTCAAAAAGCGTACGGGTGATCCTGACGACAACATCCTGATCGAGTCCGGCGCTGCATGCGAGGATGGCCTGCACGCTGAGCGAGGCTATCGGGCTGGCAGGGCGCCCCTCGTAGGCCATCTGGGGAATTGAGTGAGGCGCGACATTGGGATAATAGATCCGGAACCCTTCAGTGAACCGGGTCGCGGTGGCCTCAGCCCCGGTGTCGGATTCGCCGACATGAATGCCGGAAAGGGTGAGGCCCGGGTTGGCCATGGCTTCGCGGATTTCGGAAGAGCCGAGGCCACTCAGGAAAAAGGCAGCATCGATTTCTCCGTTTTCCAGCTGTGAGATGGCTTTTGTGGTTGAGAGGGATCTGGCTTGATCCGCATCAAGCGATATATCGGCAAAAGCGAGGAGTTCCCGGGTAATCTGCAAGGTGCCACTTCCCGGTGCGCCGGTTGCAACCCGCCTGCCGGTCAGGTCCTCAAGGGTCCGGATATTTGCATCAACCCGGCTGATGAGGTGGAGGATCTCCGGGTGCAGGGCGGCGATACTGCGAACGCTCTCCCCGCTCACGTCATCGTTCTGGACGAGGGCGATCTGGGCTTTTCCATTTTCAAGCGCCCGGATGTTATCGTTACTTCCACCGCTGGTTCGGAGTTCGATAGTGAGGTCGGGATGTGCCGATTCGACCACGTTTTTCACCTCCCGGCCCATTCGGTGATACAGCCCGCTCTCTGAGCCGGTGGAGAGGACGATAACGGTGCGCTCGGGCGTGCGCAGGAAATACCAGATGAATCCCCCTGTCATCAGGGTTAGGAAGATCGCAAAGGTGGTGCGTAGTCGGCCGACATCCGCAAAGAGCCTGAAAACACGGATTATGCGCGCTACGCGCAGTGCTCGTAACACGGCGAGATACTCCATCTCCGGCCCGACGACGAGAATGACATATGCCGGGAGGATGGCGAGTAAATCGATGATGCCGAAAAAGCTGCGCGCGTAGAGCCGGGAGGAATCCGCGGTCCAGAGGCGAAGCGCATACTCGATGGTAAAGAGCATGGTAAAAAACCATTCCATGCCATTCAAGGTGGCAGACCACCGGTCCATGCCGGGATCGATGGTGAATGCCATCACGCAGATGCTCGCAATGATGGCAATCATGATTGCGATATCGAAGAGTCCGCCAAGGGCGGTATCCCTCCCGTGAATGATCTGGCGCACCCTGGTTCGCAGATCAACGGTATGTGCCTCAATCTCGTTCATGCTCCAGCTTGTCGTGGCACTGGAAGCCACTTTGTCTCGTTGTTCTCATGCCATCCGAAGCCGGTATCGACGGCAGGGTGCCACGGCCCTGCCAATCCGCTTACCATGACAGGCGCACAGAAGCCTGAATTCATATCAAATAATGTGCGACTGAAGTTTGCCGGGCTATTCGAGATCATCGCAATCTCCTTTCCTGTCGACATGATTTAAGGATCGCGGAAGCGGTGCCTTTTTTCATGCCGGGGATCGTGTCCTCCCATGGCCACGCAGTCCGCTCCTGGTTGGTTTTCGATTGTCAAGATGCCGCCGCTCCTTCAGAGCGGTCCCAAGGAGAGATGCGTCAGTCAGCAAGGTAAGAGGCATTTTTCTGTTAAGAGCTGGTCAGGCAAGCTAGTTTCCGGAAGGCATGGAGATGGGATTTCCCTGAGAATTCTTGATTCATGCCACGGACTCCCATGGCGATGCTGTTTGATGCTCGAAAATTGTCTCTGGCTGGAACAGACCCAATTGGCATGGGCAATCGGCGGCGAGTGTTTCGGCACCCCGAAAACGGGGCATTGTGTATCAAAATCGCCCGCTTGAGGCATATTCGCCAGCAAATGGATGCGCGCAGCCTTTTCCATAAGATGATGCCGACCCGTTGGCGAGACGATAACCGGCTTGAAGTGCGTGCTTATCGGCAATCTGCCATCCGCGGTGGGGAGGAGACGATCTGGCGGCACCTGCCGCGTCTTTATGGGTGGCAGGACACGGACCTGGGACGCGGTCTGGTCTTTGATTATTTCCAGAATCATGACGGCGGGCCGGCGCCGACTTTACGACAGGCCCTGGATGCACAGGGGGATGTTGACGAGGTCAAGGCTGCCTTGGACGAACTCTACGATTTCATCCGCAGCGCTGGCATTTGGATGCGCCATCCAAATGTTGAAAACGTCGTCCTCGCTGCCGACGGGCGCCTGAAGCTGATTGATTGCCTGGGCACATACAATGGGCATGTCCGGCGTTTTGTGCCGCCACTGGTCAGGCGGCGCCTCGAGCGCCATGTTTCCTATTTGAGCCGGCAAGTCGGGCGGTTGCTGGAAGGGCGCGGATAAGGTATTCGTCCAGGAGGGTGGGCGATGCCGTGAGTCGCGGCGGGGAGGACTGTCTCTTATACACATCTGACGCTGCCGACGAAAAGCAGAGTGTAGATCTCC
>CAWWCX010000419.1:0-3861 GCA_963935445.1 uncultured Roseibacillus sp. | reverse complement strand
CACTGCATATCGTCGGCAGCGTCAGATGTGTATAAGAGACAGGAATTGGGGTTATGGACAGTTAAGGGACCGGCATCCAGCCACCCGTTAAGATCGACGGCGCCATTGACAGTCAGCCAGCCGTTGATGCTTCCGTCTCCGGAGCTGAAGCCACCAGCTAAGTCAGCGGTGCCATTGACATACAGTTTCGCTCCAGTTTGGAGAGCAAGATTATTGTGGGATTCGTCCCACCACATGTACGCGCCGTTTCTACCAAAGAATTTCACGTCATGGCCTTGGTTATTAACCCCGACGTAGAAATTATTCCTAATATCAACATGGCCCTTGAAAAGGGCGTTGCCATCGAACCAGGAACTGCCATGGACAAAGAGTCGCGATCCTCCATCAAGACGCAGTTGTCGTTCGGATTGGTCCCAACGCATCCTTCCGTCTTCGACCTGACTATAAAAAGTAACATCATAACCTGTCGCACCCGGACTATCGGTGCGACTGGCATCTGCCCACATCCCGACGCGAAACTGGCCCATGAGGTCCGAATTTTCAGTGGATGAGAAGCCGTCAAGCCACGTGTGGCCATCGACATCCAGATTGCCATCAATGTCGCCTGCGCCGCTGACATCCAGAGCACCGCTGAGGCTGGTGGAGGTGCCTTCAAGGCTGATCACCCCGCCCACACTTTCAGCGACCTTGGCGCGATAGGCGTAGGCGTTGGGAAGAATCCGTTGGCGCGGGGAGAACTCTGCGTTCTCGCCCACCGTGATCCCCATGTAGCGTTCCTTTGCGGTAAAGATGGCGCCGAGGTCTTCCGGCTTGGGCTCGGCACCCACCACCTGGCCGTTGCCGAGGAGGACGCTGAAGTTGCCCTGGAAGATCGAGACCGTCTGCTTCTCGGACCAGATGACGGTATCCCCTGTTGCACTGTCGTAGATCCTGAAGATGACCTCGTAGTTGGCGGGGGCTGCCGGTGCGAGCGGCTGGTTTGCGTCGTCCGTGACGAATGCCTGGTAGGTCATGAGGCCGGGGACCGCAGTCTCCGCTGCAAGTGGGAGAGAGCTCACCAGAAGCGCGACTGAGGTGAGCGAGGCCACTCGATGTAGTATGATGGAACGGTTCATGGGAAAGGGATGGTTGCGTTTTTAAATGAGGGTAAAAGGAAAGTGATTACGGAGTATGAAGGACCTCTTCCTTGGAGAGGCGGCGGAGGGAGAACTTCCCTTCGACCGAGATTGCGTTCTTGTGAATGCCGGTGATTTCCTCGGTGAACGTTCCGGTGAGGAGCTGGCTGCCCCATTCCGGATTCCCGTCGGGGTTGGCGACGTCGAAGTCGAGACTCAGGAGACGTGTCACCTGGTGAGATTCGGCACCAGCCGGAAGCGCCTCTTCAAAACGGGCGTCGAGGTTGTCGTGGTCAGGGTGAAAGGCATGAATGAAGGGGTTCTCCTTGTCATTATGAGCCAGCGGGACCGTGCCATCCAGGGAGCCACCGGCCCCGAATGAACCGTTCAGTTCAAGGTTGAGATCAAGGGGAAAGTGGACCGCGGTGAGACGCGCCGCCTTGGCAAGGCTCCCGGCGTCGAGCAGGCTCTCGGCGGTTGCAATCCCGAACCGGGGAACGGCACCCTCCACGTCAGTGGCAATCGGCCCAGCGTACACATTGGAGAGAAGACGGGCTGTACCATTGGCATCGGTATGGACAATAAGCCGGACCGGAAAGGTCTGGGCCGTCTTGTTGAGCGAATTGTCTGCGCTTCCGGCAACGGGAATGCGAGCCCCTTCCCCATCGTAGCGATATTTGCCGTCGTCGTCCCGTTGGAATTGCTGGAGCTGGTTTTGCACGCGGTTGATGAGGGCTTCCCCGACCCAGAGGCCCCCGGTGCCGCCGACGGTGGCAGAGACCGGGAGATCGATGCGGCTCATTCCCTCGCTATCGGTCAGGACCAGAAGGGAGGCGTTTTCAGTGCCCGCTGCGCCAACCAATCCGGCGCGATTCAGGGCCACGAGCTTAGAGACGGTCTGTCCGGCCTCGAGGGTGAGATCCCTCGGGCCGTCAAAGGCGGGATAACTGTAGGACTGGGAATCCTCGTCGAAGA
This sequence comes from uncultured Roseibacillus sp., assembly GCA_963935445.1. GTDB lineage: Bacteria > Verrucomicrobiota > Verrucomicrobiia > Verrucomicrobiales > Akkermansiaceae > Roseibacillus_B. Next base: position 1,771 of record CAWWCX010000419.1, on the reverse strand, counting down.
CCCGCTCGAGGAGGGGAACGGGACTGGGCTGTGATCCTCCGCGGTCACTCTGGGAGGGGGCTGGAGTGAGGGTGACCGTGATGGCACGGTCAGTCCGGTTGGCGACAACGACCTCGTGGACGCTCCCGGTGTCTCCGAAGGAGAGGCCGCTTGAGGAGAGCGAGACCTGGACCTTGAGCGGACCGTAGTAGTCGGAGAACTTACCGGTATCCATCCAGAAGGCCTCGCCACGCGGAAGGGCCTGCTGGACCGGATTGAGAAGCTTGGCGGGGTTGTTTGCGGAGATCGGGCCCCCGATGTAGCGGAAGATCTCGGTGTTTGCCCCGAGGAGCGAGGCCGGAGCGAGGTAGCTGCCGATGGTGGGCAGAGGAGCAGCCTCCGAGGTCGGGAACCCCACGAGGTTCAGCCCGTCGTTGCGCCACGAGACGCTCGGCATGGCGGCTTTGCCCTTGAGCGAAAGGGTGAAGGGCCCTGCATCGCTGGCAACCTTGACGAGATAGGCGTAATTCGCGCGCAGGCGGGTGAGGGTGGACTCCGCAGGAGAGGCCCGCTTCCAGACCGCCCACTCCGCCCCGATGATCGGCTCGGAGGGAGAGCCGAGGGCCACGGCATCGAGGGCATCCGGATTCCATCGCCAGATTTCCTCAACCCGGGCCTCATCTGCGAGCAGGGTGCCGATGGTGACGTCGCTGGCATCGACAAATGGGTAGATCGCATTCCAGCCCCCCTGGACAGGGTGCGATTCGGTGCGCCATTGCGCAGAGAGAGGGTTGGCCGCGAAACCAAGCGCGGCAGCTGCGAATAATACTTTGCGAACCATGATGCGTTCAGGAATACGAATGAGAGCGCTAGCGAACCTTGAGACGATAGAATGTGCGGGGACCCAGCGAGGGGGCGTAGAGCTCCAGCCAGCCGGTGCGATTCGAGGTCCAGGCCTGCACCTCGAAACCGAGCGGGGTGTCCAGGATGGCGGGGACCGGAACCCAGTTCTCCATATCAGTGGAGGCCTCTACGCGGTAGGACCGGCTCCGCACTGCATAGTATCTGAGCTCCATCAGGCTCGGGGAGTGAAACGATTTCGGTTCCAACCCGAAACCGCTGAAATTCAGCAGTGCAAAGGTCCCAGCGCGGTATTCCTCAAGGTCCGAGAGGCCGTCGCCGTCGAGGTCGCCCGACGCTCCGAGGCGTCCGAGGTTGTAGCCCGGATCCCCTGGCGCGTAGCCTCCAGCCTGCAATTGCCAGAGCTCCCAGGAGTCCGGCAGCCCGTCCCCATCCGTATCGTCGCCAAGGGTGAGGTTCAAATTGATCACCGTTCCCGGTTCCGGGATCGGCAGTGGTCCAATGAGGGTTTCGATGGGCGTATAGATCACCCCGCCAACCTCAACTTCCACCGTGTATTCCGAGGTCGATAACAAGGCCCCCAGCCGGTAAGCCTCGTCGGTTGCGTTCGAATCGACAGGCAGATGCACCCGGTAGTTGAATTCAAATTGCACGCTGTTGGAGATCGGGGCTCGCCCGATCACGATCGTTCCCTGACGAACCACCACTTCCGCGCCTTCCTCCCGCAATACCGAGCCATATTCGTCCCGCACGAGTCCCTTCAGAGTGACTCCCGGCGCAGGTGGGTAGGCGTGCGCAAATATGCTGAGTGCGACCCCCAGGACCCCCGCCCAGAGGACGAGCCGAATACTGCCTGATGGTTTTAGCATGAGTTGTACTCCTATTGGAGTCCGTCGAGGGAGCAAAGAAAAAAGCGGGAGGTGCCCGGTAA
>CAWWCX010000418.1:0-3866 GCA_963935445.1 uncultured Roseibacillus sp. | reverse complement strand
GAACACCTTTCTTGTGCCATCGGGAGGAACGGACCACAGCGCCTCCGGAGTGGACGTGGGCCCGGCAATCCCTCCGTTTTTGGTGTCGGCGATGTTCAGGCAAAGCTGGAAAGGATCTTTCTCGTCCACCGACACCGTCTCCTGCCACGGGTGCGTGGCATTATGACCCGATACTTCCAGTGTAATTCGATATCTGGTCGAAAGCCCCACTCCCCCGCGCAGACCGCTGGGTGCAACTCGCCCATGGCGCTCGTAACCAACCGCCATCATTTCATATCCCGGGTTCAGTTCCCGCGAGACGGCCTCGATCAGATTCCGCCCCCTGCCCTCGATCAGGTGCCCGGAGAAATGATGGGGCGCAGCCTCCGGCCTGGGCCCCAGCTCGGTTGCTTGCGCGAGGGTTTCCTCAACCGCGCCGAGGGTCAACTTCAGCAGAAAATCCGACATCACAAGGTGATCTCCGAGATTGAAGAAGCCCTCCTCTTCCTCATCTTCCGGGAAGAACCTCAAGGGGTCGTTTCCCGTCCGTTCCACACTCCCATTCCCATTGTTGTCAACGAGCCGGGACCCAGCTGCATCCGGGCGGTATTGCGGGCCCTCAAGATACAGGAGATCCCGGAGCGTGTTCCGAAGTTCGTGACGATTCAGGCGCCGGAGGACGGTCCGCCCACCCGTACTCCGCTTCCTCGCATAAAATGAGGCGAGCTCCCGCGTCAGCTGATCTACGACCGGCGACCATTCCTCTTTTTCCGGTTGCAGGCTCTTGCGGGGGGGCATCTCACCGAGATTCAACTGATCGAGAATGTTCTGCCATGTCTCCAGGGTCTCGATATCGGAGAGATCCGTCCCCAGGGTATCAAAGCGGTAGTCGCCCTTCTGCTTTTCCGCCCCATGGCAATCGAGGCAGTATTCCTTCAGGAAAGGACGCAGTCCACCCAGCGTGTTCCCGAGCACAGCTCCCGGGACACCGAGACAAAGAACTGCAAAGGCAAACAGCCGGATGGGCATTGGATAAGTCTGCTTGTTCCCGGAACTTCTCGACGAGCGACTACGCACTCCACTCAAGCCCACGGAGAGTACCCGTGCTGGAACCGAACTGGTCTATTTCAAGTCCACTACTCTGAAGAATCGAAAGAAGAAGGTTGGCCGCTGGGACCCTTTGAATGTCCTCCTTCGGGTAGAGCTTGTGCTCTCCATGTTTGAAGCCGCCCCCTGCAAGGACCAGCGGAAGGTTCTTGGTCTGGTGTGTCCCCGCCGCCATGCCACACCCATACAAAATTGCCGTATGATCGAACAGAGTGCCTCCGTTGATGGGATCTTCCTGCGCCTTGAGCAGGTCGATCAGATACGACATCATGGAAACCTGATATCCCTCGATCTTCTTGAGCGCAGCAACCGGCTCCGGCCTCTCCCCGTGGTGAGAGAACCCATGGTAGCCCCCGTTCAGGCCGAAGTCTCCATTGGCAAAACCGCTCACCATCGTAATCGCCCTTGTCGAATCTGTCTGCAGCGCGAGGGCAATCAACTCGATCATGACCTTCAACTGCTCTGCCGTTCCATTCCCGGGATTGGGCTCCTTGGCATCCGTCTTGGGCTTGGGCCGCTCGAGCCAGGGCTCCTGCTGCACGATTTTCTTCTCCATGGTCCGAACCGCGTCAAAATACTCTGCGAGCTTCCCCTGATCCTGCTTTCCAAGCTCCCTGTTGAGGCTTTTTGCCTGCTCTCCAACCACATCAAGAATGCTGGAGTGCCGCTTGAAGCGCTCCCCTGCCGCAGCCTTCTTTTCGGGGCTGTCCTCGAAGAACATGGCCCGGTAGGCAGCCTTCATGTCGATGGTGGGGATCTGAACCCCGGTCCGCGTAAAGCTCAGTAGATTCCGTTCCCGGACCCCCAGCGTCATGGAAGGGAATCTAGTCGCTGCCCCATGATGCTCGGCCAGCTTCTGGTCAAGGCTGATGTTGCCCTCCGCATAGTTGTGCGCGAGCACCGGGCGCACTCCGCTCAGGAGCACCGGGACTCCCTGGTGACCTCCGGTGAACCCGTGATCGAGGTTGGAAAAGACCGTGAAGTCCCTGCGGTGTTTTTCGAGGGACCTCAGGGTTTCCGGCATGTCGTATTTCGCGCCAACCTGGTCTTCCTTTGGAAAGAACGCCTTCTGGTAGACTCCGTAATTGTTGGAGAGGCAAACGAACCGCTTGACGGGGGCATTGGCCCTGCGGGCCGCTCGAGCGGTGGGGACCATGGCTTCCAGCATCGGCAGGGCCATCGCGACACCACTGCCCCGGAGGAAGGTTCGACGACTCAACGGGCTCTTCATCGAGGGTAATTGTCGGAATTTCAGCGCAAGAAACGAGACAATTCAGTCCTGAATTATCCCAGCCAGCGACAACAACCCTCTTATTTCAGCTCCCCCTCCAGCCTCAAAAAGTAACGCCCGTCCCCCGGGGCGGGAATACGCGCCTCCATGACCTGCATTCCCCTTTCTTCGGAAATCACCCTCAGCTTCAGCCCGGGAATCTCGGTGGTCCAGCTCTGCAGGTCTACCGAGCCGGTGACCTTCAACTGCGCATCTCCTGCCGCCGTTGCCCGCGGGAATTGCCATACGAGGTCCTCTCCCTCCATCCACGGATCGGGAAGGGCCTCCAAGTCCCGTGCATTCGGATCCAGCCCGAGCAACCGCTCGAGCAGATTGGCAAGACCATCGCGATCCGGGTCCCGGGTCGCACCGGAGAGGAGTGGATCCATACCCTGTTCCGGTGTAAACACCCGGTTCAGCCACTCTTCCTCACTCTCATAAACGGGAAGACGCCCTGGAGAACCGCCCCGGGTCTGGCTCGCCAGAATCCGTCCACTCTTCAGGCCTCCACCATCCACCAGTTCGAGGGAGTTTCCCCCTCCATCCACCCCGGCCGCCATCACACCCTCGAAGCTCACATCGACTACCGCGGCCCTGATCGGCAGCTCCAACCGAATCCGTTGTGCGCTCCCTCCGGGATCCCCCCCGAAGAAGCCGGCAACCCTCAATCCCGGATAGTCGAAGCTACCGGAATCACCGACCACATAAACCAACTCGCCCGGCCCGAGGGTCATCGGCGGGAATACAAAATCCAGGCCCCTCGTAAAACGCAGCCCCTCGAGCTCAAGAGACGCATTGCCCATGTTGGCGAATTCCAGGAACGCCGCTTCCCCAGCGGACGGCCGAACCATGACCTCCGTGAGCCGCAATCCCGCCAGGACCGCCTCGATATTCTCCATTCCCGAACCCACCTGCTCCGTCTGGACGGCCTCCAGCGCCAGCCCGAAAACAATGTCACTGCTGCTGTCATCGTCCTGGTGTGCTTCCACGGCCAGGATGTTTTCTCCGTCCCGAAGCGTTTCACCCGGCAGCACAAACGGTCCCTCATAGTCCGCGTTCCCCACGTTGTCGTTCGCGAACGCCGAGTGCGAGACGGGATCGTCCATGCGCAGCCGGTGGAACTCCTGTCCGTTCAGGTAGAATACCGCCCCGTCATCAATGATGGTCCGCATCCGCAGGGAGGCCCGGGAGGGGTCTCCCACAAAGTCAAATGCCTTCCGGAAGTAGTAGGTGGGAACTCCCTCCTCGTAGTTTACCTCGGTGAGGAGTTCCTCAGGAAGATCGTCAGGACTCGTCTCCCGGCCCAGCACACCCCTGCCCCTCGCCCAGGCCCCGTCGTCAAATCCCGGCTCCCGCCACTCCGTCCCGAGGTCGGTGTCGGAATCCTCAAAGAGCCACTCATCCTCGACCGCGACAAGCGGAAGGACCGTTTCCACAAGCGTGTACTCCCGTCCCCGGCCGGGAGTCGGCAGGACGAACGTGTCGACCACCGCACCTCCACTCGGCACAC
>CAWWCX010000417.1:0-3880 GCA_963935445.1 uncultured Roseibacillus sp. | reverse complement strand
AGCCGCCCGTGAGATATTCAGCACCCGTCACGCAGGGCTGTCCCGGCCCCCCTCTTTCGACCCGGACCGGACGACCCACATTTTTCAGGACTCGGCATCTCCAGCTCCTCAGGATTATTTAAAAATTAGTAACGCGCAAACCTTCCTCGCTTCCCAAAAAAAAGCTCTCCCTGGGAAGGATTTGGTGACCTCGCGGCTCCCCCCGCGTCCGTTTTTACAGGTTGATCCCCTCAAAAAGTCACCCCCAGAGCAGTTACCAGCTGGAAATCATGACGCCCACGCCCTCTCGCGGGGGAGCTGTCATACCTGTTACGCGCAATCAGCTGGACGCTCAATGTGTCCGAGAGGGCTTGGTCAATTCCTATTTCCGAGGTCAAAAGGAAACTGGCCCAGTCCGAGGTCTCCGCCAGCCAGGAGAGATCCCCGAAGAAACGGGTTTTCTCACCCAACCTGTGCTCCCCCTTCGCAGCGAGGTATCCGGCGAGGTAGCTCCGCTCTCTCCCTCCCTGTTCCTCCAGCACTGCTGAGGGTCCCACTTCCAGCGAGAGCTGCGTCCGGCTCGTCTTGATCAGGTGCCGCCCTCCGTAGGGCGTCAGGGCGATTCTCCAGTCCAGATCGGCGAGGGCATCGTGGTCAAAATCGCCCCGCAGCCCCATGAACCACCTGCCCGAATGCTCACGCTGGTAGTGAGCGTCCGCAGCCAGCGTTCCTGTGCTGGTCTCTCCCCTGTTCTCCCCGTAACTTCCAAACGCGCCCACTGCGAATTCATCCTTCGCGGTTTTCCTCCTGAGCTCGAGACCCGCATGGAGGGCCCGCGCTTCACTGTTGCCCTCGGAGAGGCTCCCTCCCAGCAGGCCGGTGATCATCCAGCGGTCGACCTCCAACTCCAGCTTATCCAGCGCAGATTTCAGGGATTTTTTCTCCAGTTCTGCTGGCAGATAGTTGTACCCGAAGCCCGCGGTCAGGAGAAGATCATCGTCCTGAGTTCCCTGTGCCGCGCCATAGTATACCGCGTTGGCGGTGAGCCGCAGCGACCAGAGCCCCGAAAGGCGGGATTCTACTCCCGCCTCCGCATTAATCGTATAATGGTCCACGTCTTCCGCCTCAAACAGGGCGGTCAGGGACTGGAAAAGGCGAATGTTACTGGTGACTTGGTAACTTATCCGCTCGTGCAGGCGCACCGAACTGAACCCCGCTGCCTGTCCGTTCCGGTCCTCCCAGGTAAATCCCGGGCCAGCCTCCAGGCGAAGCTTGATCTTCTCTCCATCAATCGCCCGCCAGCCAAGCAGCGGCGTCACTGCCATACGCCACTCAATCCCAGCCGGCGGATCGTAGAGAAACTCGCTGTTGAGACCGGAGTAGAAACGCCCGCTGAATTCACGATTGAGCTGGAGCTCCGCCTCCAGGTGCTCGTTGGAGCTCACCCCGTCATCCGAACCGTATATCGCGGCCAAGGCCGCCTGCGTCTCCCATTTCCCCAGAGTCCGCGACACCTCGAGGCCGGCGGTCGCGCGGAGAGATTCCGAGTTTCCGGCCGCCAGGGTCACTCCCACGTTTCCACTTCCGCGCCAGCCTGACACCTCGTTTTCCTCAGCTCGCAGGGTAGCCGCCAGAATCCAGCCAAGGACGAAGATACGGTAAATGCCCATGGAGCCTCCTTAGTGGGCCAGGTTGACCCCGTCAAGGAGCTGCCCTCACCCATCCTTTGGAATTGTTCTTTCCCCGTTCCCCCATGAATCTCCCCGCATGGAGGTCGAACAAACCAAATACATTATCTGGGCCGCCGAAATGGAGCGGGCACTCTCCTTCTATCGTGACGCGCTGGGGGCAACCGTGACGCGCGAATCGGATGTTATCAGTGAGGTCGAGATCGCCGGAGCCACCATTGGGATTCACGGCGGGGGTGAGGGCAAGCGCACCTGGACCGGAATGAGTTTCCAGGTCGCCGACGTCGTGCAGGGAGCCCTCGAAGTCGTGGCTGCGGGCGGCGCACTGAGCCGCGAACCGACGAGCGACGAGCCCGGGGAGCCTCCCCATCTCGCCATGTGCGTCGACACAGAGGGAAATGAAATCATGCTTACCCGCAAGCGCGACTGAGCACCGGGCGACGCAAAGGGCTTTCGGGCAATCATCCCGGTTCTCCTTCCCGTAATCCCGGATAGCTTGAATAACTTTCTCAGGTGGGACGTTTCAAGGTAGGGTTCGCGTGAAACGCGTCCTTGCCGAACCTGCCCTACCTTCCCCAATACAAGACTTCCGCCCGACATGAAGAATCCAGTTCCCGCCCTTGCCACGCTTCTTGCCATGCTGACCCCGGGTTTCCTGCACGCGACAGGGGAGGACATTTCCGCCATCCGTGCTCTCTACGCTGAATTTGAAAACGCCACTCCCGTTACAACGCAACACTTCGAGTTCGGCGACGACGACGGGTCGGTTTCCGGAAAGCTTACAAAGACCATGTATCCCGGAGGGTTGACGAAGGTGCATGCAAGCTACGTCCCCGGCGATCATGAGGAAGTGTCCCAGACCTTTTACTTCGGGCCCCGCGGACTCTTCTTCGTCTACGAGACCTCCAATTACTGGAAATTCTCTCCCTCCCCGCAGGAGGACGGCTCAACCACGACCGATACTCTCGTTGAGCAACGGTTCTATTTCAAGGATGGGACCTGCATCAGGCAGCTCGAACGTTCCGTCACGGTCGGGACGAAGAGCGCCAAGAAGCTTCCAATACTGATTCAGAAGGCCCCGAATGAACCTCAAACACCCGCGGAGTCCGCCCAGGCGGTCTTTCGCAGGGCACTTGCTCTCAGGGGAATCACCACCAGCGAGGAAGCCACCCGCTTCTTTAACTAAAGCTAGGTTCTCTCTCCTTTTCTGCAAATGACCTTCCGGGGTTACCCCTGGCCGAGACTCCTGCGTAAATGGCTTGGTGGAGGGCACCCGTTCGTGTTCCTATTGCCTGCGTGAGCCTGTATCGCCTCTCTTTGCTGACAGCCCTGCTCGGAGCCTTTCCTCTCGCCCTCGCCGAGGACAACACCGGGAACAGCGAGGAAAACACCCCCAAGGCCGGCCACTCCCACCAGGGAGAGGCCTTCAACCAGGGACCCCGGCATTCCGCCCTTCCCATCGAGGGGACAGGGCAGGTCTCCTTCCCGATCCAGTGCTCCTGGTCCGAGGGACAGCAGTTCTTCAATCAGGGCGTCGGGCAGCTCCATGGCTTCTGGTATTACGAGGCCGAACGCACTTTCCGGCAGATTGCCGCCCGTGACCCCAAGTGCGCCATGGCCTACTGGGGCATGGCCATGGCCAACTCGGAAAACGAAAAGCGGGCCAAGGCCTTCATCAAGAAAGCCACCGAACTCCGGGAACATGCCTCCGCACCGAACCGCCGCTACATTGATGCGCAGGCCAACTACCTTGACGGCGAACCAAAGGATGCGAAGAAACGCAAGCAGGAGCTCATCGACGATCTGGAGGGCATCATTCAGGATTATCCTGCGGACCTCGAGGCCCGCGCCTTCCTCTGTGTGCGCCTCTGGCAGTTTTCCCGCAGCGGGCTCCCGATCCACAGCCATCTGGCGGTGGATGCCATGTTGCAGCAAATCTTCGCGGTGAACCCGATGCACCCAGCACACCACTACCGCATTCACCTGTGGGACACCAAAAAAGCCAAGGTGGCCCTCGACTCAGCCGCCAAGCTCGGCCAAACCGCTCCCGGAATCGCTCACATGTGGCACATGCCCGGCCACATCTACTCCAAGCTCAGGCGCTGGGAAGACTCCGCCTTCGCCCAGGAAGCCTCCGCCCGTATCGATCACAAATACATGATCACCCGGCGCGTGCTGCCCGACCAGATCCACAATTACGCCCACAACAACGA
>CAWWCX010000416.1:0-3880 GCA_963935445.1 uncultured Roseibacillus sp. | reverse complement strand
CTTCCTACATGAAGCTGGCGGCCAGCGCTGGCATCGGGGTTGGAAGTATTCTCGGCGCCCTCATCAACAAGCGCCACATCGAACTGGGCCTCAATCCTCTGGGGGGGATTATCATCACGGTATCGAGTCTTCTGCTGATTGTGGCAGAGCCGGAGTCCTTGTTTTTCTATACGGTCCTGTCTGCTGCCGGTCTGGGAGCCGCTTTTTTCTTCGTGCCGATCAATGCCTTCCTGCAGGACGAGTGTGATCCGGATCAACGCGGTAACATCCTGGCCGGCTCCGCGCTCCTCAACTGCCTCGGGATGGCGGGAGCGGTGATTCTCCAGTTCGTGATGATGAAAATGGGGTGGACGCCGAAGACCCAGTTCCTTCTCCTGGCCCTGATCTCGGTGGCGGCGACCTTCTACGTGATGCGGCTCCTCCCCCGAGCCTTTGTGAAGATGCTCGTCCTGAGCGCCCTGCGCGCCTTCTACCGGATCGAGAAAATTCACCCTGGACGCATGCCGGAAAAGGGAGGGCTCCTCCTGACTCCGAATCATATCAGCTACATCGATGCCCTTGTGCTGACTGCGGCGAGTCCGCGTCCGGTACGGTTCCTGATGGTCAGTCATTATTTCGATAAACCCCTGGTGGGCAGGGTGGCGAGGCTTTTTGATACCGTTCCGATTTCAAGCAGGCGTGCGAAGGACGCTATTCAGGTGGCTGCAGAGGCGGTGAAGGAAGGCAGTGTGGTCTGTATTTTCCCGGAAGGAGAACTCTCCCGCAGTGGCTTCATGGGCGAGTTCAAGCGCGGCTTCGAGCTGATTGCCCGGCGAGCCAACTGCCGGGTTCAGCCGGTCTATCTTGACGGACTTTGGAAATCGATCTTCTCGGCAGAGCGTGGGAAGTTCATCTGGAAGGCTCCGAGGGCTATTCCGTTTGGCGCGCGGGTCGCCTTCGGGGAAGCGCGCGAGGCAAGCGAGTACCCGGCTGTGCGCGTGAAGCGGGAACTCAACGCCCTTGCCGGGGAGGTCTTTTCCCGGCGACGCGAAGCGGCCGGGGATGCATCCGCTCTTCTTGCCGAGCACGCGAGGAAGGGTGATCGGGCCCTGTGCTGGGTGCGGGAGGGGCACGTCCATTTCTGCACGTGGGCGGAAGTTGGGAATCTGTTGGCAGGGCGGGAAGATCCCGAGAGCCTGGCCCGGGGACACGCTGGTGCGGAACGGTGGCTCGCGGACTGGCAGGCGCTTGCCGGACTGAGTGCAAAGGAGTGGCAAGGCCTGCTTATCAATGCCCATCAGCTGGCGGATCCCCATAACCTTGGTGACGGCAAGGCAGCCGTCACGATTGATACCGCGGCTTCGGCGACCGTGCGCCGGGTCTGGGGCATGATCCTTCCGGTTATTACGCGGACGGAGGTCGCGCTTCTCGATCCGGAGGAGGGTTCCATTTCACTCGAGGCTTTGCAGCGGGAGAAGGTTGCCCTGCGGGCGCTTGTTGGCACGGACCGGCTTCGCGAAGTCCTGAGTGAGGTCTCTTCGGAGCAATGTCCGCTGGTTCTCTATCAATTCGGGGGAGGACCGCAGCGAGCGGGGGATGCGGAGCGCGGTATTTACGCCGCCTATGAGGACGGAGAGCGTGTGCTGAGCTTCTCGATGCCGGCGGACCCGATCATCCGCCGGGATGACGTGGAGCATCCGGGTTGGAAGGAAGGCTCCTTCGGGCGCGTGCTTACCGGGTTCGTGGTCGACAACTTCGAAGGGGGAGTGAAGGTGAGCGGAACGATGCTGCAAGAGACGCTGGAGCTGACCGGCGCTTCGGTGGACGAGCAGGGCTTCCTGCATGGAATGAGGGAACCGCGGGCCTGAGTGAGGAGAGCGTATCCGGCGAGTCGCCTGTTCCCGTTCCGGGCCATACCCAAGACGCGCACGGTTCCCCGTACGCGTCTCGATAATAGGATGATTAACTGTAACCCAAGAAAACTGTGTCTGTCTTGCGGCCGTTATTCGCCCGCGATTTTCGCGAGGAGCTCAGCGACAGCCTTGCCCACTTCCGACTCGTTCTCGGGAAGTGGCACAACGGTGGCCCCGGCATCAGGACCGGGATAGCCCAGGATTTGTCCCCCCTCGCCGTTGATCACGATGGTGGCTCCCTCGGCAGCGGGTTCGCCGCTGATGTCCTGCTTGATGACGGCCACGGTGGGGTCGAGGACGGCCTTGATGGCCTCCGCTTTCCCGGGTTCGAAGCCGTATAGAATGATGGTGGCAGTTGGGTTGGCAGGGGCGACCGGATCATCTCCCCGCACCCTGCCTTGAAGTGAATCGCTGCGTTCCGGAATGAGCAGGAAGGCAGCCACTGCCATCAGAACGACCGCTGCGAGAGCCCCGCTGAACTGGGGCTGGGCGAAGAGGCGCGAGATCCTGGAAAAGAGGGAATCGGTGCGTGCCTCGGTGGTCTCTGGAACGGAGGCGGGTTCCTTGCCGTACTGGTCCCGGATACGGTCGCGCAGGCCCTCGGGAAGGGAAGGCACGTCGTCGGCCTCCTCCGAGTGGAAGCTCTGGGCCAGCAGGCCCTTGAGCTCTTCGAACTTGTCAGAAGGTTCAGTGTTCATCGTCCTATGCCCTCCTAACCGGGGTGAAAAACCCTCATTTTCAACTTAGCAGGCATTTTTGCAGTTTTCCGAGTGCCTCGGCCAGCGCATCGTTGATAAACCGGCGTTTTTTGGAGACCGAGTGACCGGGCTCGAGTCCCAGTTTGTCGAGAACCTCCGGGTCATCACAGAGCTCTCCCATGGTTGCGCTCTGGGCGACGTAGATGGTGAAGACGAGATGCCACTGAAAGTCGTCAAGGGCCTCTCCGCACTGCCGGTAGATTTCTTCGAAGCTAAGCTGGTTCAGGCCGCGATCCGGATCAGCGCCCTCGTCTTCGAACTGCATGGCGCCGTCTTCCCGTTCGGTCAGGTCCTCGAAGGAGCTCTGGGTGTTGGGCTGATTCTTCAGGGCTCCCTGCTTGCGGCGCCAGTCGATGGCCCGGAACTGCACCATCTTTGAAAAAAGTGGAATAACCTCCTCGAAGACCACGATCGATTCAATGGGGGCGGTGCCGTCCTTCGCACGTTCCCTTGCAAGCTCGGCAAATGTTTCCAGGTAGACATCCTCCGCATCATGATTGCCCAGGCCCTTGCGCAGGAGAAGGCGGAAGCCAAAGGGACGCAGGATAGGATCGAGTCCGTTCCATTCCCGGTCCGAGAAGCCGTTGTCGTCTTTCTTTTTGAGGCGATCGAGATCGAGGTTCTTCTCGTAGCGCTCATCCGCGGGATCGTGGTAGAACTGAGGGTCTGAGCGGCTGCTACGTTCGGTGGCTACGTTGTGTCGGGAGTGATCGTGGGCGCTTTCGAGGGCCTCAGCCGAGAACTCGGCATCGGTGGGGCGCAGCTTGTATCGGTCAAGGAGGTTCTCGAAGATCTCGGCAGCCAGTAATCGGGCCGCCTCTGGTGAGAGCAGTACACCTTCCACCGGGCTTCTGGCGCGGCGGTAGGTCGCGCGCCAGAGTTTCTCGAAAAACTCAGGATCAGGCTCGCCGGAGCGATTCATAGCAGTGTCCCCCCTCGGGAGGCCCTTAAGAAACAACGTCGAAGGACCCCAAAGCAAGGCCCGTTTCCGGGCGGAGAGCGGGAGGGCATGGGCTCTGGGTGCGGTATTCAGCCTAAAAACCATGAGGCGACGTGGGGAGGGCAGGCTTCCCGATGAAAAAAAATGAAAATCACTTCCGGACCCTCCCGGTTGGGATATCGTGCTTCATATGTGGTCAGGAGGCCGTTCCCTCAGATTAATCAGCATTGCTGGTGGACTTGCAGTTGCGCTGGGCATCGCCCAGGGTCAAACCCCCCTCTGCAATGGTC
>CAWWCX010000415.1:0-3910 GCA_963935445.1 uncultured Roseibacillus sp. | reverse complement strand
GCTCACCGTCTTGAAGGGAATCGCTATCTCCACGAACCAACCCTCATCCGTTATCTGCGCATCCGACATCCAGATCCCGTCCCACGAAAAGTTGCGCCCTGTGTTGTTTGTAATGAGCCCGTCAGACTGAGCCCCGGTCGGATTAACGGCGAAGACATAGCCGTTACGCTGATCGTGAAAGGTATCAAAGAAGAGATAGACGAAGTCCGACCCGGTGAATATTCGATCGCGCCGCATGGTGCGCGCCATCACCACTCCAGGTTCAGAATCATAGCACCAGACCGCGACGTAAAGACGATCGCGATCGTAAGCGATCGCAAACTCCGTCCGCTCAGTTGCGGGAGTTCCACGACCAGGATCATACTGCCGGAAACCACTCCCCTTCTCGGCACGCCGCCACGCGTCCTCCCCCAGGCGGCCATCAACCTTGATGTGTTCCCCGGGGGCCAGTCGCAACGCCGCAATGCTGGGCTTCTCATCCGCCTGCAGACAGACGACTGCCCCCAGCCACGCACAAGCTGCCAACGCTGTATGAACCTTCCTCATTGTTCCGCACGTTGGAATACACTGCGTGTGCTTCCCGGTGCCGGGCGAGACCTCACCCCAGTCCACCCCACGCCGTCAAGACCCGCCCTGAACTCCCTGCCAGTCCCCTCAGGACAAGGGCCCTCATCCGGCCGCCGAAGCTCACTCTCTCCGTGCCGACCGACAGAGCCTCCCTCCCCAGTCTCCAAGGCCTCCGCGCTCCGGCTGAATCTCCTCATTTTCAGGGACTTCGCCCCCACCCACCCTGCACGGGATTACTCCTCGAGGCAGCCGTGTGGCCCCGTGCCCTGGACGAAACACCGCGCGCCCCACCAGACCAGCAGTCCGCCCGCTTGATCCTTACGGCCGCCCGTATCCTTCGGCCGCCTTCCCGGCCAGCTGTGCGTCCACCGGGCCATCATGCACAAGCAGCCGGTAACGCAGGTCCAGCGGCTTGCCGGCCGGAAGTTTCACGTCCTGAAAAGTCACGATGCATGGGTTGAGCATCGCGATCGGCAGAAGGTTGTGCCAGGAGGTTCTCGGATTGTCCTTGTGATCAATAACGGTCACGCCCGCCGCCTTGCCGTCCTGCAGGACAAAACTGTAATCATACCATGGTCGTGACGGCCACCCGGTCTCGGGCTTCAGGTAGTGGGGGGCCGCATGCGTCACCCTGCCCCCGGGATCCGAATACGCTCCCTTGCTTTTGCGAGACTTTACATTGAATCCACTGAAGGCCGCACGCCCGAGAACAAGGTCGTAGTCCGGAACGAGGTGAAAGTGCAGATCGATGACATAGGCATCTCCCTCCCGGGCCACGACCACGGAAAGTTCCTCGGTAAGCATCCGGGTCTTTCCGGCCATCCAGGAATTGTGTATCGCAAGCGTCGCCCCGAAGGTATCCGAGCGCAGAAGGGTGACCTTGTCATTGCGGATCACACGCCCCTTGGTAGGAGCAAACTTGCCCCAGCCCCAGAAGTCTCCCGCCCTGGTCTCATCGTCCGCCAGCATGCTGTACCAGGCCAGGAAGATCCCACGGTGGTGTGGGTGGTCGTCGGGAGCAAAATCAACCACCCGGGTTCCCCCGGGTGTCATTACGGGATAAAAACAGCACGTACTGTTCGCCGTGAGCCTGCTCCCCTCCGGCTTGACCGTCATGTATTGGAACACAGTTCGCCCATCCGGGGTCTCCACGACGTAACCGACTTCACTCTTGCGGAGCGAATAGGGCTTTCTCCCCCCGGCGGACAACAGTCCCGGCATGAGGAGCCCTAGCAGGAGAGCCCTCCAGAGCTTGGCTTGCATGATCCCACGCTGGCGTGCCCTCTCCTTCCGGCCAAGCCTCTTCTGGAGGACCCTCCTTCCAAGTCGGATTGGAAGGGAGCATTCAGGCCACCTCCTCGGCACCATCAGGAAAATTCTGCTGCAGAACCGCCGGGCACCTGTATTGCCGCTTCCGCGCACACTTCCTTGAATTGTTCGGACAAGTCGGGGAGCAGGGATCCCGGGGGCCTTCCCCCTGCATTTGCTCGATTTCTCAGATATCTCGTAAAGGCGAAGGGCTCACAATACTCGGAATAAAGCTGTCCCGCCCCCCCATCCAGTCCTACCGTCCGTCGCCATGCATAACCTCATCAAGACACTCGGAGTCCTCGCCGCCTTGAGCTGCATCCCCGCCACCGCTCAGGAAGAGAACAGTGCAGGCGGGAAGAAAGCCCCCGCCGCCAAAAATGTCGATGCAGGCGACGTTGAGAAGAAGATGATCGGCTACTGGGCCCCCAATCCCGAGGCGATGCTGAAGGAGCTCGAGAAGCAGCTTGGAGAGGGGGCCGCCCAGGCCCTCCCTCTCATCCAGGCCATGCTCGAAAACATGGCTGTGGAAGTGTCCAAGGGAGAAGTCTCGGTTCACGTGATGGGACAGAAGGAGACCGCGACCTACGTCATTACCAAGGTCGACAAGGCCGCCAACAAGATCACCATGCAGGTAACTGACGGAGACGGGGAGGCCGAGGAGGGCACCGCCATTATCAACGTCAAGGGCACCGTGAAGACGCTCACCCTCGAAACCGAGGGAGAAAAAATCATTCTCAACAGCATCGGAGCCTCCGAGTTCGAGAAGCGCAAGAAGGCCGCCGCGCAGCCTCCCGCCATTCCCGGTCTCGAATAAGCAGCCCTGTCTGGACTCGAAAGGACGTTCCTTCCCGGCCGGCCCCGGAGGGCCTGTCACCTGTTCGCAGGGCACCCCTGCCCGGGGCCTATTGTTCTTCGCCGAGACAGATCAACTTCTCCGCGCGAACGTCATTTTCCAACACCGCAACCCGGGCATACACCCGCCCCCCGCAGTAGGCAGGGGTCGCGAACACCCGGTCGCCCACCTGGGATTTGTGTACTACCTTGAACTCGGTCGGGTCTGCCTCGAATTCAAAGTAATTCCCATTCTCGTTGATGACGTGAATCCGGTCGCCCACAAGGACGGGTGAACTGGAGAAGGTCCCGCCAAGCAAGCCCTTCCATTTGCGCTCCCCTGTCTTGCAATCCCAGCACATGGCCGCGCCCCCGTCCATTACGGCAAAGAGGTGCCCCTTGGTCACCACCATGGAAGGAACATAAACCCGGCTGATGTTGCGCCATGTCACTGTTCCCGATCCATCGCTCTCCACCGCATGGACATGATTCTTCGGCCAACCCCCGCTGATGAAAACGCGCTCTCCATCGGTCACTGCCGAAGTAACCGTCTCCTGCGTGGATCCCTTTGTTTCCCAGAGCACCTTCCCGGTCAGGGGGTCGATGCTCATGACTTTCTCGCATCCGGAGAGAACCAGCTGGTCCCGCCCTCCAAGGTGATGGACAATGGGAGAGGTGTAATTTGGAATCCTGGGGCGATCCACCTTCCAGACCACGTCGCCACTCTCGCGGTCGAGTCCAAAGATCGCGCCGGCCTTCTTGTTGTCCGCACATACGAGGAGCAGGGACTTATACACCATCGGGGAGGCCCCATAGCCTTGATGGACCACATAGTCGGTCAGCCGCTTGGTCCAAACGATCCTGCCTTCAAGGCTCACTGCCGTGGTATGGGCCGCCCCGTTGTTGACAAAGGAGACATAGAGCCTCTTGCCATCATAAGCAGGGGAATTCGAGGCGTGCGTAGCCTTCCGGTTGATCTTGGGGGCAAAGTTTCCACTATGAATGACGGTACTCCAGGCCAGAGCACCCGTTTTGCGCTCATACGCCAGGAGCGACTGCGTTTTCTTTGTCTCGTCGGCGGTCACCAGGTAGACCCGGTCGCCCACCACGATGGGCGATCCATGCCCACGTCCCGGAACCGAAGCCTCCCACACCGTGTGTTTCGCAGGATCGAGGGAAGCCGGAATCTTCTGGGAAGGAT
>CAWWCX010000414.1:0-3915 GCA_963935445.1 uncultured Roseibacillus sp. | reverse complement strand
GAGGTCATACAGGGTTAAAAACACGGAGAACAGGCTGTTTATCACCTGCGTGCCCCATACTCGTGAAACCCCGCCAATATTTCGAAGTTGCGGAAAGATTCCCCTGCACGATGTGACTAACCGGATCCGGGAGGGGGTAGCAGGGGGCTACGGTCGGCTGGTGAGCACGCGGAAGTAGGCTTTCTCCGGATTGGGAGGGAAGTTTGTCCCGGAGAGCTCTGTCAGAGGGGCGGTAGCGAGAGTCTCTGCCCCAGCCACTTCGGACCAGTTCTCTAGGTCACTGGAGAACTGCAACCGGTAAAGCCGCCCGATCACGCTCGAGAAACGAACTTCGTAGTTGCCTGTCCCATCGGCATTCACTTCGAGGATCCGGAGAAGCGAGGTGGAATCCCGTGGATCGGTTCCGGCATGAAACTCGGAGAGATTGTTTTCCCCGTCTCCGTCCTCATCGCGGGCGGAGTCGTCGATTCCGACCACCAGGTCATTGGCATTTTCCCATGCGTCCTCCATGCCGTCTGCATCCGTATCCGTGGATAGGGTCGGACGAACCTCGATGGTTGCCACTCCGAGTGAAGCAGAGACGATAGCGCTCAGGCGCATGTCAAAGGCAAGATCACTGCTCTGGTCAGAGGCCTGGTGGATTTCCACCGAGAGGATGTTGGTGCCATCCACGAGGAAGGCGGGATCGAGGCCCCAGTGGTGATTGAAGAAGGGCTCCTCTGTTGTGCCCACGGTAGTGGAGGCGAGGGTGTCGAAGAGCGCATCCGCCGGGAGGTTATCCCGGACGATTTCATTTCCATTGAGGTAGATGGCGGCTCCATCGTCCCGCAGGAGGTCGAGTCCGAGGGCAAGAACCTCGGAGGCATCCGCGACCTCGAAGTCGGTGCGGAAGTAGGTGGTGATGCGGCGCGGGACGGCGCCCTGCGTCACAAGTGTGGCTTCATTTCCGTTGCCAAAGCCAAGGGGGGCGGGTCCTGCCAGCCAGAGAGAGTCGTTGAAGGGCGGTTGGACCCACGCGGTGCCCAGGTCGGAGCCATTATCCGCAAATTTCCAGGTCGCGCCCAGTGGGAGCAAGGTGGCAATTCCAGTGGTCTCGGCAACGATCGCAAGGTCGAAGGCAATGTCACTGCTGGAGGCACTCGACTGGTGGATTTCCACCGCGAGGACATTCCTGCCCCGTCGCAGGTCGCGCCGGCTCAACGGAATGGACACGATCTCATTCTCATCAGTGACCCCGCTGGTGGCAAAGGAGTCATGGGGTGCGCCTGCCCCGAGGTTCGCGTCGCGATAGATCTCCACCCCGTTGAGATAGACTGCAGCTGCGTCGTCACGGATCAGTCGCAGGGCGGGGTTGATCAGTCTTCCGGGGTTCCCGAGCAGGAAGCTGCGGCGGAAATAGGTCGTGGCATTCCTCGTGGTTGTTGCGGGATTCCCGGGGGTCGTGTCGATGAAACCCACGGTGGTGGCCTGGTCGGTTTCGCCATAGCCCAGCTCTCCCCGCCCGGTCTCCCAGGAAGAGTCGTCGAAGTTTGCATCGCGCCAGGATGTTCCCTGGTCGGACCCATCGTCGAGGTAGCTCCATATGGAGCCGAAGGGCAGGATCTCCGTGATGGACAGCGGGTTCCCGTCGACTGCCTCATACAGGAAGGTGTCCGTGCCGGAGAAACCGGGATCTGGGGTGTAGGTGAACGTGCCGTCCGGTGCGAACTGGAGAGAGCCATGCCGGGGCTGGCGGTGAACACGTGCTGTGACATTGGTCGAGTCGACATCGCGGTCGTTACCGAGAACGCCGCCACTGTAGCGCTGACGAATGAGTTCGAGGTCGAAGCTGAGGTCGCTGCTTCCGGCCGTGGCCTGGTGAACCTCCACCGCGAGGATGTTGCTGCCCTCCTCGAGCAGAGAAGCGGGGAGAGTGAACTCATAGAAGAAACTCTCGGCGGGCCCGCTGACCGCTGTAGTGGCGAACACGGCCGGACCGGCGAGGGGTTCGAGGTTGCTGCGCACGACCTCGGTGCCATTGAGGTAGACCGCCGCGCCGTCATCGCGGAGGAGGCGCAGGAGAAGTTCTCCTTGGGCGTCGGCATTGGTGACAGGGAAGATGTGGCGGAACCAGGTGGAGACATTCTTGTCTCCGGGATCTCCCCCGAACCCGATTACTGTTCCTTCGTCGCCCTCGTCGAATCCAAGCTGGGCGGGCCCGCTGGGCCACCTCCCGGCAAAGGCAAGAGCCGTCCAGTCGGCCGGGGGGGGAGAATCATCCACGAGGTAGGACCAGTTCGCTCCCTGCGCCACAAGCAGATCCGTTCCGCCTGCCGTGGCCCCGGAGCGGGTCAGGGGGCCTTGAGTGGAATAGGATTCACTGGCGGCGCGGGGAAGGTCGTTGCCCGGAAGGACATTGAGTGTGACGGTGGTGGTGTTGCCGGCGGCGGGTGGGGCCAGCGGTGAGGTGGCGCGGATGTCTCCGCTGATTTCAAGGTCGATCGGATTTCCGCCGACATCGAACTGACCGGAGAAGGAGACCGTTGCCCGCAGGACAAGTTCATTGCCATTCTGGCTAATGTTACCGTTGAATCCCAGGGTCTGGTCGTCAATGGTGATCGTCTGGGGGCCTCCCTCGACGAGTCCGCCGGCCAAGCCGGTGGCATCCACGTCGATGTTCCCGGTGACGGAGACGGCGTTGTCGTTCTGGGTGAAGTTCCCGGTACCGTCCACGTCTGCAACCGGGCCGGGGTTGGCCATGCGAACCTGGAAGGCATTGGGCCCGGAAGTCACATTGACCCCTGCGAGACCGAAGGCGAAGCTGAAGTTCAGGGAGAGGCTCTCTGCCAGGTTCAGGTCGAGATCCGTGATGTGGATTGTCCGGAAGGGGGCCGTGGAGGGCGTCGGGTCGGCCGTGATGCTTCCCGTGACCGAGGAGCTGTCGTTGCTCGAGTCGGAGCCTACTCCTGCTATGCTCACGCTTGCGGAGACCGTGACCTGTGAACCGGCCTGGTCGACGGTGAAGAGTTGTTCCCCGGCCGAGCCAAGGGAATAGTAGGAGAACGAATCCGTGCCCGAAAAGTCAGGATCGGGTTGATAGTTGAAGGACCCATCAGGAAAAAACTGGAGCAGGCCGTGGGACGGGGTGTTCTCCAGCACGGCCGCTACGGGTCCGTCTTCGATGTCGTTCGCAAGCACACCGAAGCCAGCGGCGATCCGGAGGGCGCGATCTTCCGGGACGGCATAGCTGTCAGGATTGGCAACCGGGGCTGCAGGAAGGGGAAACAGGGTGAGAGGCAGGGCCACGGCTACGAGAGCCGGGGGGAGGCGTTTTGCGATCATCTCGGTTGATAAGGTTAGGTGGCGCAGGATGGGAGGCAATGGGATTCTCGGGAGGCCATGTTCGAGACGGCCTTGGACACTCCCGGGAGAGGAGGTCACTGTCCCCTGACGGCCATCAGATGCCCGAGGGTGCGCAGGTAGAGATTGCCGTGGGCGATTGCGGGTGTGCTCCGGCAGAGTTCCCCCAGGTCGGTAGTTCCGAGGAGTTCAAAGTTGTCCGCGGCGGCGATGCAGCGGACCATGCCATCGGTATCGACGCAGAAAATCTTCTTTCCGTCGCTCACGGGAGAACCGAAGTAGGTTGCGCCCCCGATGCGCGCACGCCAGATCACCTTCCCGGTCTGGTGATCCAGGCAGGTGCCGATGCCCTTGTCCTCCCACAGGAAGACACGCTTGCCGACCACGATCGGGCAGGGGATGTGCGGAACATTCCGTTCAATGCGCCAGACTTCTTCCAGCCTGCCGTCCTCCAGTTTCATGGCAACGGCGTGCTTGGGTTCGTTGGTAAACCCGCAGGTGCCGATGATGAGGTTGCCGGCGAGGACAGGTGCTGTCTCTTATACACATCTCCGAGCCCACGAGACCGTACTAGAT
>CAWWCX010000413.1:0-3938 GCA_963935445.1 uncultured Roseibacillus sp. | reverse complement strand
ACTGGTCCCGATTCGTTACTCTCTATATAATCACACCTCACCCCTAGTTTCTCCATTGCTCGGAGGGTGTGAAGACAGTCTTCGCTGGGGAGATAATTCCGGATACGACAGGCTCCGTTGGACAAGCCCGCAATGATTGCCGCTCGATGAGAGATGCTCTTGTCGCCTGGCACTGCCAGCTCAGTTGAAATTGACCCTAGTGGTCTGACTTTGAGGGTGTTGTTCACTCCGGTCATGGTTTTTTAATCGAGGAGGCGCCGCCGAATCTGGCCCTTCGTGAGTAACCCAAGGATCTCGTCCGCTCCGCCCTGCCGAAGGTAATCGGCCAGCTCAGTGAGAATGTTGCCACACTCCCGCAAGGGCGCCTCAATCTGTTCCCGGTTTTCCATCAGGATTTCCGTCCACATTGCCGG
This sequence comes from uncultured Roseibacillus sp., assembly GCA_963935445.1. Taxonomy (GTDB): domain Bacteria; phylum Verrucomicrobiota; class Verrucomicrobiia; order Verrucomicrobiales; family Akkermansiaceae; genus Roseibacillus_B. The sequence continues at coordinate 3,525 of CAWWCX010000413.1, read as the reverse complement.
ATCTCCACCCCCGACCCTGCTTGTGTCACGCAACCCTTGGCCGGCATAGTCACCGTCGCCGGGGTTCTTCAGAGCCACCAACGCACACACTGCGGAAAGAACATGAGGAACATGACTGATCCGGGCGACCAGACGATCATGGTCGGACGCAGTCATCAACGCGGTTCGCGCGCCCAGACTCTCCCAGAAGCTCCTGAGGGACCGAAGCTCGATTTCGGAACGTTCCTGCTCATTGGTCAGGATGCATGGAGCGTCCTCGAAGAGATCTGGATTCGCTGCTGCAAAACCTGTTTGCTCCGAACCCGCCATCGGATGGCTTCCGATGAAGGCATGCCCCTGTTCTGCCATCAATTCGCCTACGGTAGCGTGAGGGTGGCCTTTTACGCTGCCAACATCGGTAACACACACCCCGGCCCGAAGGCCGGCATCCAGAGCGTCCCTGCCGAGATCCTCCATCGCACCAACGGGTACGGCAAGAATGACTAGATCCGCATTGGCAACGGCTCGTTTCAGGTCGCTGGTGACATCCGGAAAGCCACCTGATCGGATAGCGGTTACCCGTTCCTCGTTACGCCCCCAGAGGATTACCGAACTCTCGGGACGGCGCTTGGCCACAGCCAAGGCGACCGAACCACCGAGTAACCCGGATCCCAGAACTGTGATGCGTTGAAAATCACTCACGGGAAGGCTCAGCAAACCAAGGTCACGGAAAACTGACAAGGCCCACGCTGGAGAACTGGACTCCCCAGAGCTCCCGCACAGCCTTCTTCAAGGAACGCGAAACTTGTGATCCGTATTCGGGTCGTTGGGGTCGCGGACAAGGGTTCCAGGCGGGATGCCGCGGACATCCACCGGACGATTTGTAAAGGGATTGAAGACAAAACCCTCCTTGCCCGGCATTGGAACAGCAACCCGGTAATCCCGTTTTGGGGGTAGCGTGTCAGGGTTTTCGCCGCCCTGTCCCCCCGGGGTGTTTGTGTTTTCCTCCTGATCCCGTGCTTCATCCCGGGCATTCCGAATGTCCTCCTGGTCTTCATCGGTGAGTGTGCTTCCGTCCCCCGGGTAGGGAGAATTCCCCGGCAAGGGGGCATACGGATTGGGCGGATAGGGAGTCAGGCAGGAACTCAGGAGTCCACATGCGAGACCCTGGACGAGGATGAGAAGATGAATTTTCATGACCAGATACGGAGATGTCCCGAAGAGCGGGAAAAACCGCACTTCGAGATGGGCTCATCATGCTCGAGCTTTCTGCGGAGTCAAGCCGAGCTGGGAGAATCTAACAGGGTCAAAACAACCCGCCCCGGCGTAAATCTTTGATTTTCCGTATGCAAAGTGTCGAAATGCGGTGTCGTGAAAGAGGAGTTTCTTGCCCTGCAGAAGCACATCGAGCTCTTTATCCGCTCATCGCATGGGGACTTTGGAAGTCTTGCTCTCCGCGCATACGAATTTCAGTTCGCTTATAATCTGCCGTATCGGGCCTATTGCGAGAGTCTCTCAGCCACCCCCCGCAGTGTATCGGACTGGAAGGAAATTCCCCCCGCTCCAGCCGAGGCCTTCAAGCACAAGGCTCCCCTGTCCTGTTTTCCTCCCGGAGACTGTGAGCGGGTTTTTCTCACCTCCGGAACGACTCGCGAAGTGCGTGGCAGGCATCATATGGCAGATCTGGTCTTATATCGAGCGGCTGTCCGATCCGGCTTCGAGAGGCTGGCCATGCTCCCTCCGCTGTTCCGGGTGTTTCTAGCGGGAAGACCTGAGAAAACGCCGGAGTCCTCTCTCGCTACCATGTTTCACATCCTCGCGGAGGAGGCGGGATCTCAGTGCTGGCTCCTCGCTCAATCAGGTGAGTATGATCCGGGCCCACTCCCAGAAATTGACACCCCGGCACTTGTCTTCGCGACTGCGCTGACCCTGCATCATCTGATCGAGGACGGGACCCTGCCGCGCCTTCCCCAAGGCAGCTGGGTTTTCCAGACGGGTGGCTACAAGGGGCTGAAAACAACATACGACCAGGACGCTCTCTATGAGCGGATTGGCTGTTCCCTTGGTGTGTCCCCGGAACGAATCCTTAACGAGTACGGAATGACAGAACTGAGTTCTCAGGCCTATAGTCTGGGACTGGGGAATGCCCATCAAACTCCCCCCTGGCTCAAGGTCCGCGCTCTTCACCCTGAAACCGGGCAGTGGGTTTCCGAAGGAGGATCCGGCCAGCTGGTCTTCTATGACCTGGCAAACCTGAACTCGGTGTGTGCCTTACGCACCCAGGACATCGGCACAGTGTTGGATCAGCATCATTTTCTCCTTGAGGGCCGTGATCCGGAGGCTCCCCTGCGCGGCTGCTCCCGGGCCAGCGATGCTTTCTTCCAGCACCATGAAGACAGCTGAACGTCTAAAACTTCTCGCTGCCTGCGTGGATGCCTTCGCGCCTTGGACCGGTTCCTTTACAGAAGCGCAGCTTTTGAGCTGGCTGGCAGCGGAGATGGGCCATCCTGAAGCGCTCGACCGGCCCGTGCCTCACGGGTCCATTCAATCACGCGCAGTGGTCCGGGATCCCCTTCTCCATGTCACCTCGGCCAATACTCCCCATGCTGCGATGCAGACTCTTCTCCGTGGCCTCGTGGTTGGGGCACGGAACACCCTCAAGCTTCCTTCGACGGGCATGGAAGCCGTCGACCAAGTGGTTGCCGGACTTCCGGAAGAACTGAGGAGGAGTGTGTGCCTCGTCCAGGAGTTGCCCCGATTCTGGGCCCGGGACCACCCCACGGTAGTCGTTTTCGGCAATGACGAAACCATCCAGTGGTTCAAGGAGAGCACTCCTGCGACCACACGGCTTCTTCCCCATGGCCAGAAAATCGGCATGGGTCTGGTTTCTGGTGACCTGCACGAAGCAGCCCGCCTCGCAGCCCGGGATGCGTCGCTTCATGATCAGCAAGGGTGTCTCTCCCTGCATGACGTATACGTCAAGGGCGGGCCTCAACCCGCTCGGGAATTCGCCTCCCTCCTTGCTGCTGAGATGGAGCTTTTCGAGCAGGATCCGGCCCACTCAAAAGAAAAACGTTCCCTCCAGCAATCCGCGGCGATCGCCTCCCTGCGGGAGTCCGTCCGATTTTCCGCTGCTTCAAACCCGGAGACCTGCGCGCTCTGGGAGAGCGAGAATTCGAACGCCTGGACAGTCATCTATGAGCAGGCTCCGGTGCTGAAGATCGGACCGCTCAACCGGGTCGTTTATGTCAAACCCTGGCCGGGCCCCGATTGCGCCGCCCTCGGTCCCGCCACCGCCCACCTCTCAACCCTGGCCCTGCACCCTTTTGACCACTCGCCGGAGGAGGGTCTTCTGCATCTCGGAGCCACCCGGCTCTGCGCCATGGGACGTGCTCAGGAGCCCTCCCTGTTCTGGCATCATGATGGATTCCCGGCCCTTGGCTCGCTTGTTGACTGGGTGGATATCGATGTCGGGTAAAGCGGTTGCAGTCTCCGCGCGTCCTCTGCATGCTCCGCGCCACTGAAAGCATCTCTGAATGTCCGAAG
>CAWWCX010000412.1:0-3944 GCA_963935445.1 uncultured Roseibacillus sp. | reverse complement strand
TACACACTGCATATCGTCGGCAGCGTCAGATGTGTATAAGAGACAGGGAGTCTCCCAGAACGTTGACCGCAGTCCGGCTCATGTCCAGGAGCCGGTCGACCGCCAGCAGGGTCATGATCGCGATCTCCGCCCCGGGAATCCCGGAGTTCAACAGGATGATGAAAATGGCCACCAGGCTGGCAGAGGGAATTCCCGCCACGCCGATGCTCGTGAGGAGAGCGGCCAGCACCACGACAAACTGCTCCCCGACGCCCATCGAAACGCCCATCACCTGGGCCACGAAAATCACGGCCACGCATTCATAGAGGGCTGTTCCGTCCATATTCACGGTCGCTCCCAGCGGCAGGGTGAAACTCGCCGTCCTCTTGGAGACGCCAGCGTTGTCCTGCACGCACCTGAGGGTCACCGGCAGGGTCGCAGAGGATGAAGAAGTCGAAAAGGCCGTGAGCAGAGCCGTCCGCATGGCCTTGAAATGCGCCAGTGGACTGACCTTTCCCAGGAGCCTGAGGATCAGCGGCATGGTCACGCAGAAGTGAACGAGCAGGGCCGCCAGTACCGTGAAGAAGTACTTCGCCAGCACCACGAACAATTCACCCCCGGACCGGTAGACCACCGGCACAAGCAGGGCGAACACTCCAATCGGTGCCAACGCCATGATGGCCTTCGTGATCACGATCATGACATCGTTGAGCGATTGGAAAAACTCCCGCAGCGTGCGCATCTCATCCTTGGGCAGTCGTGTGATCGCGACCGCGAACAGGATACTGAAGAAGATCAACCCGAGCATCGCGCTGTTGTCCGACCCAGCCTTCAGGATATTGGTTGGAATCATCCCGCGGACAAACTTGGCCATGAGGTTGAAGAATCCCCCGGATCCCGGGCCGATGTCCTCAGCCTGTTCGCGAGCTGCCGCCACCTTCTCCTGGTCGCTTTCGGAGGCGCCCCTGGCCTGCTCCTCGAAGGCTTTCTCAATCGTGCGGTTGGGCTCCCCATTTTCCAGACCGGGCTGGATCAGGTTGACCAACGTGAGGCCAACCACGATCGCGAGCAGACTGGTCAGGGCGTAGAAGCCAGCGGTCTTGCCCAGCAAACGCCCGAAACCCTGCATGCCATGCAAACTCGCAATTCCGGCCACTACCGAGGAGACGATCAGGGGGACGATGATCATCTTCAGCAGGTTCATGAAGACGTCCTTGCCGAGAAATTGGCATACGCCCACGACCCCCGCGATCACCCCTCCCTCGGCGTCGGGGTCAATCGCGCGAAATAGGAGCGCCACCCCGGTGGCCAGCAGCAGTGCTCCCAGAATCTGCCAGTGAGGCTTGATCTTTGTCATTGCCCGCAGCCTAGGGAGCACCGACAGCGGGGTCAATGCCACCCACTCCACGTCGCCCGGCCATTGCAGGCCCCGCCGACCTGCGCTACAGGAGGGCGATGTCACGTCCGATCCGAACCCGTTTTGCGCCGTCCCCCACCGGCTATCTTCACGTGGGCGGGGCCCGCACCGCGCTCTTCAACTGGCTCTTTGCCCGCAAGCACGGGGGAAAATTCATCCTAAGGGTCGAGGACACGGATGAAGCGCGAAACACCTCGGAAGCCCGTGCCGCGATCCTCGAGGGGATGCGCTGGCTCGGGCTCGACTGGGATGAAGGCCCCGAGGCCGGGGGGGACTGCGGGCCATATTTTCAGTCCCAGCGTCTCGCCATCTACGAAAGCTGGTTCGAAAAACTTCTGGCCGCCGACCGGGTCTACGAGGACGAGGGGGCGTGGCGGTTCCGTTTCGAGCGCAAGCCACTGACTTTCACCGATCTCGTCTGTGGAGAAATTACCATCGACTACCGGGAAGAATCGAACAACCCCGACATGACCGTGCGCCGCCCGGACGGCTCCTTCATCTTCCACTTCGCCAATGTCGTGGATGACATCGAAATGGGACTAAGCCACGTCATCCGGGGCGAGGACCATCTCATGAACACCCCCAAGCACCTCCAGCTCTTCGAAGCCTTTGAGGTGGAGCCTCCGGACTTCGCACACATCCCGCTGATTCTCAACCAGGATGGCAGCAAGATGAAGAAGAGGGATAAGGGTGCCGCCGTCCGTGATTACCAGCAACAGGGCTTCCTGCCGGACGCTGTTGTCAACTTCCTGGCCCTCCTTGGATGGTCTCCCAAGGATGACAGCGAAATCTTCCCGCTTTCCGAGCTGGTCGACCGTTTCTCACTCGAGGCCGTTAATCGCGCCCCTTCCAAGTTTGACTGGGACAAGTGTATCTGGCTCAACCAGCAATACCTGATGGCCCTGCCCCCTGGTGAGTTCGCCGCCGCAGCCAGGCCCCATGTCGCCCGGGCCGGGATCGACCCCGGCGCTGAATTTCCCGCCATGGCCGCCAGTGTTCAGGAGAAGGTGCAAACGCTCGATGAAGTAGCCGGCATGATCGATTTTTACCTCGAACTTCCCCCCGCCGGGGAGGAGACCATGGCCAAGGTCCGCAAAAATGCAGTAGCCGCCACCCTGCTGCGGGACCTTGCAGGGCGCATGGACACCCTCGAAGACTGGTCACAGGCCGGGATCGCCATTTCCGCCACCGCCGAGGCCCATGACACCAAGCCCGGCAAGCTCATGTTCCCCCTGCGAGTGGCCCTCTCGCATCGCAGCTCAGGTCCCGGACTCGAGGACATGCTTGCCATTCTGGGAAAAGAGGAGTCCATTCGCCGTATCGCACGCTTGGCCGCCGAACTCTCCTGAATGCCGGTCCGCAGCTGCCCGAAAGAGCATGAAAGACGTTTACACTCTCGACGACCTGGTGAGCCGGTCGCGCCTCGACGAGGGAGCTGACTATCCCGCCCGCCTCGCGGTAGTGGGATCCCCTGTTGCTCACTCGCTCTCCCCGCAGCTGCACCAAGCCGCCCTCGACCGGGCCGAAAGCGGCGTCCGCTACATTCGCCTTGAGGTGCCTCCGGGAAAAGTTGCCCAAGCCCTCGACAGGCTGCAGCAACTGGAATTCATTGGCGCCAACGTCACGGTTCCTCACAAGTTCGAGGCTCTCGAGGCCGTCGACGAGATTGACAGCGCGGCCTCCACACTCGGGGCCGCAAACACCATCCTCTTTGACCAGGGACGCAAAATCGCATTCAACACCGACGGCCCGGGATTCGTCCGGGCCATCCACGAGGAGTTTCTGGTGGATGTGAAGGATCTCCGGATCATGGTGGTTGGTGCCGGAGGGGGAGCAGGCCAGGCCATCGCAGCACAATGCGCCCGGGAGAGGTGCCAGCGCCTCGTCCTCGTCAACCGAACGCTCAACAAGGCCGAGGGACTCGCCGAACGCCTCTCACCCTGTTTCGAAAGCGAACGCCTGGAGGGACCCGGACAGCGCCTGGTGGTCTGCCCCCTCGACTCTTCCCGGCTGCCTGACGAAACCGACCAGGTCGACCTCATCGTGAACACGACCTCGGTGGGCCTCAGGCGCACGGACCCATCTCCCCTCCCGTCCAGCTGTCTCCAACCTCATCATCTCGTCTACGATACCATTTACAACCCGTCTCAAACCCGCCTCCTCGGCGAGGCCTCTCAGGCGGGTGCCCGAACTGCCAACGGACTCTCGCTTCTTCTTTATCAGGGGCTTCTTTCCTTCGAGCTCTGGTTTCCGGGTCAGCATCCGCTCGACACCATGCGCCAGTCCCTCCGGGAGGCCCTCGACCACTGAACCTCAGTCCGGAATCAGGGCAGCACCCACTCCTCGGCAATCAATTCGACGATTTCAAATCGATTTGGCTTGGCAGCTTTGTCGGATCTGGAAATGCGCAGGGTTGCGCGTACTTCCTTCTTGCGATCCAGCACGATCCGGCCGAACTGGAAGAGATCGAGAAGCTCCTCGTCCAGTGGAGTATTTGCGGGGCTGTCTCTTATACACATCTGACGCTGCCGACGATATGCAGTGTGTA
>CAWWCX010000411.1:0-3952 GCA_963935445.1 uncultured Roseibacillus sp. | reverse complement strand
GGTTCGAGAGGGAGCTTCGGCGTGGTGGCAATACCGTGCTGCGAACCGATGACGCCTATGTGCTTTTCGACAACCGCCCGCAACGGAGTCCGCACACGAATCAATCGGACAGCATGGGCATCCGGTTTCCCGTCCCGGGTCGCTATCGCATCGTGGCGGAAGCCTATGCCTACCAGGCGAAAACCCCGGTGACCTTCTGCCTCTACCGGGCGAACGATCTCGCCGCGAAAAGGGAACTGATCGGCAGCTGGCAACTCGATCCGGGCAAGCCGCGGCAGGTCGAAGTGGAACAGTATTTCAGGCCTGGCGATTTCTTCTTTCTCGCCCCCTCGGATCTCGACGCGACCCCGCAGGGAAGGGACGTCTTCAGCATCGGCGCGAAGGACTACCCAGGCGAAGGAGTCGCGATTCGCCGTCTGACGCTGGAGGGCCCGCTTGAGAAACAATGGCCTCCCGACCGCACCCGCAATCTGCTCGGTGACGTTGAGTTCCGGGCCGGCCAGAACGGCAGGCACACAATTATTCTCCAGGAAAGACCCATGGCCCGGATCAAAGATGTGGTGAGCCGGCTCGGACCGCGCGTTTTCCGGCGTCCTCTCGAAAACAACGAGCCCACGAACTGGGCCGCGCTGGCGGAACCGGCACTCGTGGAGGAGAGGAGGGTCGATGAGGCGCTCCGACTCGTCCTGCGCGCGATGTTCAGTTCTCCGGACTTTCTTTATCATCAGGCGGAGCCCGGTCGGCTGGACGATTACGCGCTGGCGACACGTCTCTCTTATTTTCTCTGGAAGAGTCTGCCAGACGACCAGCTCTTCCTTCTTGCCGCCGAAGGAAAGCTGAGCGATCAGGCCACCCTCGCCTCCGAGGTCGACCGCATGCTCGATGACGAAAAGGCGCAGCGATTTGTTGCAGATTTTCTCGATCAATGGCTTGAACTCGAGAGCATCGACGCGACGACCCCCGACGAGAAACTCTATCCTGAGTGGGACGATGTTTTGCGTCAGGCCACGCTGGAGGAAACCCGCCGATTCTTCTCCGAATTGATCTGGGACGACCGTGGCGTGCGGGAGTTCATCGACTCGGACTTTACCTTTCTCAATCGCCGTCTTGCCGAGCACTACGGGATTCCTGGTGTTGAGGGGCTCGAGTTCCGGAAGGTAAAGCTTCCTGCGGACAGTCCCCGAGGCGGTCTGCTCACCCACGCGAGCATTCTCAAGGTCACCGCCAACGGCACCAATACCTCGCCCGTTCCGCGGGGGAGGTTCGTCCTCGCAAACTTGCTCGGGACACCTCCGAGTCCGCCCCCTCCGGGCGCGGGTGCGGTCGAGCCTGACACCCGGGGGACCACCACGATCCGCGAGGAACTCGCAGCGCATCGTAGTGTGGAAAGCTGTAACCGATGTCACCGTGAGATCGATCCGCCGGGATTCGCTCTGGAGAGTTTTAATCCCATTGGAGGTTTTCGGACCCGCTACCGATCCACTGGCAAGGGTGACAGGCCGACGACAAAGCTCTTCGGGCGGGCTGTCCGCGAATATCGGCTGGGGCCCCGGGTCGACGCTTCCGGAACGGCGGCGGGGGGAGAGAAGTTCGCAGGGATCCGGGACTTCAAGAGGCTTCTCCTGAAGAAGGAAGAACAAATCGCCGGGCATGTTCTCAATCAGTTGATCGCATATGCCACCGGAGCTGAGATTCAGTTCGCCGATCGTGAGGAGCGCGATGGAATCCTCGAAGCGGCACGCCGCGATGGCTACGGACTGCGAGCGATGATCCATTCGGTGGTGCAGAGCGATATGTTTCGAAACAAGTAGTTTTCCGTATGTAACGATGCACCCGTCCACCTTGAACCGTCGCACCTTTCTCAAAGCCTCTGGTATCTCGCTGGCCCTGCCCTGGCTGGAAACTTTCGGGAAATCCGCCGAGTCTCTTCCGAAGCGGGCACTCTTCATCTGTAATACGCTTGGGTTCTATTCGCCTTCGTTTTATCCCGCGAAGCCTGGTCCGAACTACGTGGCCTCAGAGTATCTCTCTCTGTTGCAGGAGCATCGCGATGATTTGACCGTTTTCTCCGGACTGTCTCATCCCGATCAGGGTGGCGAACACCAGTGCGAGATGACCTGGTTGAGCGCAGCTCGCAATCCAGGGCGGGATGGATTTCGAAACTCCATCTCGGTCGACCAGTTTGCGGCGAGGCAACTCGGTTACGTGACCCGTTTTCCCTCGCTTTCGCTGAGCAGTGATGGGCCGATGAGTCAGTCCTACACCGAGAATGGGGTCATGATTCCAGCGATGGATCGTCCTTCGGATGTATTCACGAGATTGTTCCTGCAGGGGAAACCCAATGAGGTGGCCCGGGAAAAGCAGAAGCTGAGTGACGGAAGCAGTATCCTTGATTCCCTCGGTGACCAGCGGGGTCGGTTGCTACGCAAGGCTTCGCCCGGCGACCGGGACAGGCTCGACGCTTACTTCGAGGCCGTTCGCGAGGCTGAGCGGGATCTCTCGGAAGCCGGGGTATGGATCGATCGACCCAAACCGAAGGTCGATGCCTCGATCCCCGAGGACATCTCCGACAAGGCTGATCTTGTTGGTCGGATCGAACTGCTCTTTCAGCTCGTGCCGCTCATCATCCAGACAGACTCCTCCCGGGTCATCAGCATCGTCATCCAGAACAATCACGGGATTCCACGGGTGAATGGCGTGGCCTTGGAACACCACAACCTGTCCCACCATGGGCGTGACCCGGAGAAGATCGGGCAACTCATGAGGATCGAGCGGGCTATTCTCGGATGTTTCGATGGTCTCCTGCATCGCATGAAGGGGCAGCGTGAAGCGGGCGCAACGCTTCTCGATCACACCATGACGATTCTCGGAAGCAATCTCGGGAATGCTGCCGCGCACGACCCCCGAAACAATCCCATCATCCTCGCCGGTGGGGGGTTGAATCATGGTGGCTACGTGGCGCACCGAAAGGATGGGAATACCCCGCTCTGCAACCTCTTTCTCCGGATGCTCCAGGAGATGGGCATGGAAACGGAGGTCTTCGCTACCAGCTCGTCATCCCTGGAATGGTAGGATAAAAGGTTTCCTTGCGACACTGCATGGAATCCCTAGCCTGCAAGCCGAAGGCTCGGTTCGATCCTGCGGATTTATGAGGTCGTTCGATGTAGTCTTCCTCGTTCAAGCCAATCATTCCTACTAACCTAAGTAAACTTCATGAAAGCTGCCAAACAGATCACGATGCTCTCTCTCCTTGTCCTCATGCATTCGGCATGGGCGGAAGAAAAGGCTCCCAAGCCGGAGGATAAGCCGGGGTACGACAAGACGAAGGACGTTGGCACGAAGGCTCCGAAAGGCGCGGATATCCTCTTTGACGGGACCCAGAAATCGATCGATGCAAACTGGGAAATGTGGCCCAAAAAAGACATGAAGATCACGTGGTCGCTGGTGAAGAGCCCGACCGACGATGGAAAGGTTCTCATGACCAATGGAGGCAAGAGTTGGGGGACGCACGACCTGGTCACGAAAAAGAAATACAAGGACCTGGAAGGCCATGTGGACTTCGTCCTGTGTGGCAAACGTGGTGATGATTCGCTCGAAGGCTACTCGAACAGTGGCGTCTACCTCCATAACCGTTACGAGATCCAGATCGAATCACCGAAGGGCAAGGACACGAAGGATCCCTACAACTGGAAGATCGGGCCCCACGGGATTGCGGCGTTCTGCATGGAGCGTGTTCCAGACACCAACGCCTGGCGCCCTAATGGGGAGTGGCACTCTTTTCACTTCATCACGAAGGCGGCCCGCTGGGATGGGGATAAGCTGATTGAACCAGCTCGCGCCACGGTGTGGTGGAACGGCGTCAAGGTTCATGACAACGTCCAGATCAAGAAGGCGAATGGAGGGATCAAGATCAGTCCCGCACTCGGAGGTCTTAAGCTTCAGGAGCATGGTC
>CAWWCX010000410.1:0-3953 GCA_963935445.1 uncultured Roseibacillus sp. | reverse complement strand
ACCGGGACATTCGGCCCATACTCTCGGAGAATTGTTTCGCCTGTCACGGACCTGACGAGCATGAGCGCAAGGCCAAGCTTCGCCTCGATGTGAAAGATGGAGGGATGTACGAAGAGCGCGATGGTGGCACTTCGGTGGTCCCCGGCAAGCCGGATGGCAGCGAGCTGCTCTATCGGCTCACTACCGGAGACAAGGACGAAGTGATGCCGCCGCCCGAGACGGAGAAGGTGCTCAAGCCGGAGGAGATTGCCCTGATCAGGAAATGGATCGAGCAGGGTGCGGAGTGGGAAGGCCACTGGGCCTATGAAAGGCCGGTCAAGGCGGAGGTTCCCGATGGACGGCATCCGGTAGATTACTTTGTTGCCGACAGGAGGCTCAGGGAGGAGGGAATGGAGCTCTCGCCAGCGGCGGAGCCGAATGAACTTGTCCGAAGGCTGAGTTTCGACCTGACGGGATTGCCTCCGTCTGCCGACGAGGTGGACGCCTTTCGGAAGCAGTGGGCCACCGACCAGGCCGGCGCAGTCAGGAAGGCTGTCGCGCGGTTGCTTGACAGCCCCCGCTACGGGGAACGAATGGCGGTCTTCTGGCTCGACCTGGTACGCTATGCGGACTCGATCGGCTACCACAGTGACAACCCGATGGATGTTTATCTGTATCGCGAGTGGGTGATCAATGCCTTCAATGCGAATCAGCGTTTTGATGAATTCACCAGGTGGCAGCTCGCGGGGGACCTGCTGCCCGATGCGACTGATGACCAGAAGGTGGCTTCCGGATACAACCGGCTTCTGCAGACCACCGAGGAAGGCGGTGCCCAGCCGGCGGAATACGTCACGATTTATGCGGCGGATCGCGTGCGTAACATCAGTGGAGCCTGGCTCGGAAGCACCCTGGGATGTGCGCAGTGTCACGACCACAAGTACGATCCCTATACGATGAGGGACTTTTACTCGATGGGAGCCTTCTTTGCTGATATTCAGGAGAGGGCGGTGGGAAGGCGAGGAGGCGCCATACCGGTTGCCACCAGGATGCACCGTAAGAAGGCGAATGCCCTCAACGAGAGGATTGAAGAGCTGACCAAGGCGGCCTCTGTGCGCTCGCCTGAAGTGGCGAAGGCGCAGCAGGAATGGGAGAAGAGCCTTCTGGAGATCGTGGACCCGGCATACGGGGACTGGTATCTGGTCGGCCCCTTCACCGGGGGGGACATCAACAAGGTCTTCGGGACGGCGTTCGCTCCGGAGAAGGGTGTGGATCTTGATGCCGACCTGGCAGGAAAGAAGTGGGCCAGACGGACGAACTTTCCCGATGGCAAGGTCCATGCCCTGCCGTCCGATGCCAATGCGGCGTGGTATCTCTACCGAACCATCGAGGCCCCCACCGAGACGCAGTTGGCGCTGTCCCTCGGTTCGGACGACGGCATCAAGGTCTGGGTCAATGGCAAGGAGCAGTTGAGCAAGAATGTGGCGAGGGGCCCCGCCCCGGACCAGGAGAAGATCACGGTGGCCCTCCAACGTGGAACCAACCATTACCTCATGAAGATCGTGAATGGAGGAGGGGGAGCCGGGTTCTATTTCAAGGGTGGGGGCAGCAATGTGCCGGCCGGGGTGGTCGCGGCGGCCAGGGTTGCGGCTGAGGCGCGGACACAGGAGCAGAAGAAAGCCCTTGCGGACTATTATCTCACGGTTTCGCCGGCTCTTGCGGAGGTCCGCAGCAAGCTGGCGGCGGCCCGGCAGGAGAAGGCAGATTTTGACAAGAACCTGCCCAAGACCCTGGTGACGGCCTCTGGAAATCCCCGGGAGATGCGGATTCTCAAGCGCGGGAGCTGGCTGGACAAGTCCGGCGCCCTGGTCCAACCGGCCATTCCCGAGTTTCTGGGCAAGCTTGAGACCGGGGAGCGCCGCGCCAATCGTCTCGACCTGGCCGAGTGGGTCGTGCGGCGCGACAATCCGCTCACTGCGCGGACCTTTGTGAACCGGGCGTGGAAGCTCTTGTTCGGGGCAGGGCTCTCGCGGAATGTCGATGATCTCGGGGCCCAGGGGCAATGGCCAAGTCATCCCGAACTGCTGGACTGGCTGGCGGTGGATTTCGTTGAAAACAACTGGGACGTGAAGCGCCTGATTGAGTTGATCGTGACGTCAAAAACCTATGCGCAGTCCTCGAGGTCGACGCCTGCGATGCGGGAGAATGATGCGCTGAATATCCTGCTGGCACGCCAGTCCCGGTTCCGGCTCGATGCGGAGATGGTGCGCGACAACGCCCTCGCAGTGGCCGGGATCCTGGTGGAGGAAATCGGCGGTCGCAGCGTGAAGCCCTACCAGCCGCCCGGCTATTGGCGGCACCTCAATTTTCCGGGCCGTACCTGGCAGCACGACAACGGCCCGAACCAGTACCGGCGGGCGATTTACACGCATTGGCAGCGCAGCCTTCTCCACCCGAGCCTCCTGGCTTTCGATGCGCCCTCCCGCGAGGAATGCACTGCGGAGCGTCCGCGCTCCAACACTCCCCTGCAGGCTCTGGTGTTGCTCAATGACCCGACCTATGTGGAAGCGGCTTGCGCTTTTGCGGAGCGCATCATGAAGGAGGGCGGAGATGATGCCGCCTCCCGGATTCGCTGGGCTTTCGAGGAGGCCCTCTCGCGCCCTGCGAATGACCGTGAGCTCAGGCTGGTGTCCGACCTGCAGGCTCAGCAGCTCAAGCGTTATCGGGCCGATGGCGCAGCAGCGAGTGAGCTGCTCACAGTGGGGATTCGCCCCGCTCCGGAAGACCTTCCGGCTGCCGAACTGGCGAGCTGGACGGCCGTGGCCCGGACCATTCTCAATCTGCACGAAACGATTACGCGACAGTAAAGACCACCGGAGCGCCGTGACGTTCCTCCATGACTCATGAATTCTGAATACGCCAACCTCATCAATCGCCGGTCCTTCCTGAACCGGGGCACGACCGGCATCGGGGCCCTTGCCCTGGCGGCCATGTTCCATGATTCCCGCGCCGCCGGGTCCGACGGGAAGTGGACCGGGGTGATCGGGAAGCCGCACGTCCCGCCGAGGGCCAAGCGGGTGATTCACCTGTGCATGGCCGGGGGGCCGTCTCATCTGGAGACCCTCGATTACAAGCCCAAGCTGGCCGAGATGAACGGGAAGCCGATGCCCAAGTCCATTACGGAAGGGCAGCCCATCGCGCAGCTGCAGGGAAGCCGGAACAATCTCAAGTGCCTGGGACCGCAGCACGAGTTTAAGAATTTCGGGGAAAGCGGACAGCATATCAGCTCCATTTTCCCTCACATCGGGGGTGTGGCGGATGAGATCGCGATTGTACGCTCCATGGTTACGGAGCAGATCAACCACGATCCGGCCCATACCTTCATGAATACGGGAACCCAGATTTCGGGACGCCCTTCGATGGGGTCGTGGCTTCTCTACGGACTGGGGGCGGAAGCCGACGACCTTCCCGGCTACGTCGTCCTTGATTCAGTGGGTGGAGGGCAGAATCAACCGATTGCGGCCCGCCAGTGGCACAGCGGATTCCTTCCCAGCCGCTTTCAGGGCGTTCCTTTTCACTCCAAGGGGGATCCTGTTCTCTACGTGGGCAATCCAAAGGGTGTGACGCGTGGAGATCAGCGCTCGCTGGTGGATACGGTCAACGCGCTCAATGAGGTGCACGACGAGGATGTGGATGACCCGGAAATCTCGGCCCGGGTGGCGCAGTATGAAATGGCCTTCAAGATGCAGGCTTCCGTTCCGGGTCTGATGGATGTGTCCAAGGAACCCAAGCATGTCCTTGATATGTATGGTGCCACGCCTGGAGACGGCTCCTTTGCCTCCAACTGCCTCCTCGCTCGTCGGTTGGCGGAGCGTGGTGTGCGCTTTATCCAACTTTACCACCGGGGGTGGGATCACCACGGAGGGGTGAAGCTGTCTCTTATACACATCTGACGCTGCCGACGATATGCAGTGTGT
>CAWWCX010000409.1:0-3961 GCA_963935445.1 uncultured Roseibacillus sp. | reverse complement strand
TAGTACGGTCTCGTGGGCTCGGAGATGTGTATAAGAGACAGCCCAGGAACCATGCCCTCCAAGAAGGCAAAACAAAGCGAAGCGAGTACCTTCGAGCAGGCAATGGGGGAACTCGAGACCCTCGTAGAGGCCATGGAGAATGATCAACTTCCCCTCGAGGAACTCGTCGCTCACTACGAAAAAGGTGCCGGGCTGCTGCGCCACTGCGAAAAAGTACTCGCCGCCGCGAAGGAACGTATTGAGCTCATCGAAGTCGGCAACTCCTCGGAAAAGGATCTGGCACCGGCTTCGGGGGAAGACGATGATGCCCTGAGCTCTGACGGTTCCTCACCCGCTGAAACCCTCGACGATGACATCCGACTCCTCTAGCTCAAAGCCAGCTCCCGACAACCAGACCTCGATTCTGGCCGGCATTAACGGGCCGGGAGATGTGCAGGCACTGGATAGCGACCAACTCCTTGCGCTGGCGGAGGAAATTCGCGAGGCACTCATCTGCACCCTGTCCCGGACCGGCGGACACCTGGGCCCCAACCTTGGCGTGGTCGAACTGAGCATAGCCCTTCACCGGACCTTCAACACGCCGGATGACAAGTTTGTCATGGATGTCTCCCATCAGGGCTACGTCCACAAGATGCTCACGGGGCGGGCCGATCGTATCGATTCCATTCGCCAGTATGAGGGACTTAACGGGTTTCTTCTCCGGACTGAATCGGACCATGACTGCTATGGCGCCGGGCATGCAGGCACGGCCCTCTCTTCGGCGCTCGGCATGGCTGCCGCCCGCGACCTGAAGGGAAGCGACGAACATGTCATTGCCGTTGCCGGGGACGCAGCTTTCACATGTGGCCCAACTCTCGAGGCTCTGAACAACATCGCCTCCACGACCAAGCGCTTTATCGTCGTCCTGAACGACAATGAGTGGTCTATCGATAAGAACGTGGGCGCAATTGCGAAGTATTTCAATGCCCTGCAAACGAACAAGGCCTACTCAGAAGTGCGTCAGAAGGCGGCCGAATTCGTAGAACGGATCGGGGGCCAGGGCGTCCGCCGCCTTGCCCACAAGATTGAGAGAAGTGCCAAGAACCTTCTTTTCCCCAACGTCCTTTTCGAGAAGTTCGGAGTCCGCTACTTCGGCCCCATCGATGGGCACAACCTGCCCCTCCTCGTAAAGACTTTCGAGTATCTCAAGGACCAGGAGGAGCCGGTCATCCTTCATATCATCACCGAGAAGGGACGGGGCTATAAACCCGCCCTCGACAAACCGGGCAAGTTTCACGGGCTCGGCCCGTACAACGTCGCGGACGGCTCTACAAGCGGGGGCGGAAATCCGACCTACTCCGAGATCTTCGGGCGGGCAGTCACCGACTTCGCGAAGGAGGACGAGAAAATCGTCGCGGTGACCGCCGCCATGCCCGGGGGAACCAAGCTTGAAATCTTCAAGGAAGAAATTCCCGAACGTTACTTCGATGTCGGAATCGCGGAGGAACATGCCGCTCTCTTTGCCTGTGGGTTGGCCACCCAGGGTCTCAAACCCTTCCTCGCCATTTATTCCACCTTCATGCAGCGCGCCTACGACATGATCATTCATGACATGGCCCTGCAGGAACTACCGGTACGCCTCTGCATGGACCGGGGTGGACTCTCAGGCGACGATGGCCCCACCCACCACGGTCTCTTCGACATAGGCTATCTTCTTCCCGTCCCCAATATCGTCCACATGCAGCCCATCGACGAGGATGAATTTGTCGACATGCTCTGGACGATGGCTCACTACGAGGACGGCCCCATCGCCGTCCGTTACCCACGGGGTGCCGGGATCGGCGCAAAACCAAAGAATGAGCCCCACCTCCTTGAAATAGGCAAAGGGGAGCTCGTTCACGATGGACAGGACGTCGCCCTCATCGGCCTCGGCTTTGTCCACGACCTGGCAGTCGAGGCCCGCAGACAGCTGGAGGACCAGGGCTATTCCGTTGCCCTCCTCAACCCCCGCTTCATCAAGCCCCTGGACACGGAGCTCATTCTCGACGTGGCGAGACGCTGCAAGGTGATCTGCACCTTCGAGGACCATGTTCTCAAGAATGGCTTCGGTGCCTCAATCATCGAGCTACTGCACGAGCAAGGCATTGACACGCCCGTGGAGCGGGTGGGATGGCCGGATGAATTTGTTGAACATGGCAAGGTCGATATTCTCCGCTCCAAGCACGGTATCACTGCAGAGGCCGGCGTCCAGAAGGTGCTCCCCCACCTCCCTCGTCAGGCAGCCTCCGCCTGAAGCGACGAATACGGTATACGTCGCGAACATTTCCTCCTAGCCTGCGGTATGCCTGCCGCGGCCAAGGTTCTCATCGATGGGCCCTCCGAGCTCATCTTTGACTACGCTGTTCCGGAAGGTGTCTCTGCCCTCCCGGGCTGCCGCGTGCGTGTTCCTCTCCGCAACAAGTCAGCCACCGGCACCATCCTTAGTGTCGGAACAGGAGGAGATTCCGGTTTCGAGCTGAAACCGATCGACTCCCTTATCGATCCTGAACCACTGGTCACCGGAAAACTCATCGAACTCGCTCGCTGGATGGCCCGTTACTACGGCACTCCCCTCGAGCAGATCATGCGCTCGCTCCTCCCCGGTGCGGTCCGCCAGGAAACCCACTCCGCCAAGACACGGCAGGTAGCTGAACTGGTCCAGATGCCCGGCGAGGACGAACTCGACAAGCTCTCCCGCCGGGCCTCACGTCAACACACCATCCTCCTCCTTCTGCAATCCTCAGGCCCCCTGCCTGTGGCGGATCTCGGCGGGGCCTCCGTGCGGAGCAGCCTTAAAGCCCTCCAGGAAGCCGGTTACCTTGCCATTACCGACGAGGAGGTCCGGCGCGACCCGGACGCCGGTGAGGAGTTCCTCGAGAGCAGGCCGCATGATTTGAATGACGGCCAGCGCGCGGCCTACCGGAAAATCTGCTTGCTCATCGATACCTCGATAAAGCGTTCCGGGGCGGGCGATCCCGATTCCGACCACGGCGAACCACCAGCAAAACCTGTCCTTCTCCACGGGGTCACCGGCTCGGGAAAAACCGAAGTCTATCTCCAGGCAGCCCAGCATTGCCTGGACCAGGGGAAATCCGTTCTTGTTCTCGTCCCCGAAATCGCACTGACGCCCCAGACTGTCCAGCATTTCAAATCACGCTTCGCGGCTCTCCAGGATCAGGTTGCCGTCCTCCACTCCCACCTCTCCCAGGGTGAGCGCTTCGATGAGTGGCATCGCATACGCAAGGGGCAGGCCCGGGTAGTTGTGGGCGCCCGTTCCGCCATCTTCGCGCCTCTCCCCGACCCCGGTCTCATTGTCGTGGATGAGGAACATGAAAATACCTACAAGCAGGAGAATCCACCCCGCTACCAGGGCCGCGATTTAGCTGTGGTCCGTGGGCATATCGAGGGTTGCGCGGTTGTTCTCGGTTCCGCTACGCCCTCCTTGGAGTCCTTCCAGAACTGCCGGTCCGGCAAGTATGACCTGATCCGCCTGGACGAACGAGCTGACGGACAGTCCCTTCCTCTCATCCGGATCGTGGACATGCGCACCGAGACTCGGAAGCACAAGGGAGGCCCCGCGATCCTGTCCGATCGACTTCGCATGGACATGGAAAAGAAGCTGGAGGATGGTCAGCAGGTTATTCTTTTTCTCAACCGCCGCGGCTTTGCCCGCTCCCTGCAATGTCCCAGCTGTGGCCACGTCTGTGAATGCCGTCACTGCACCGTGCCACTCACCTATCACCGAACCGAGGAACGGCTCATCTGCCATCTGTGCGGCTATCAGTCCATCGTTCCACGCGCATGCCCGAAGTGCCAGGACCCCTCGATTCTCCTCCAAGGCTACGGAACCCAGAAAGTCGAAGAGGTTCTCCGCAAGGTCTTCCCTCAATCCAGGCTCGCTCGACTCGATGCGGACACCGCCCGCAGAAAAAATGCAATTCGC
>CAWWCX010000408.1:0-4001 GCA_963935445.1 uncultured Roseibacillus sp. | reverse complement strand
CGGTCACCGCTGATTCCCTCACGGTGGTAGACGGCAAGATCTGCATGGAGCTTCCGCCGGACGAGGGCGCCTTCTTCTACCGGTTCCGCATCGAGTAGCTGCTGCCCCCGGGTGACTGTTCCCGCCTCTCCGCGCTGGGAGGGGCTTGCATTTGCTGCTTCTCGTCCGTAGGGAGCCAGGGCCGGGGACTGTGTCGCAGCGGCATCGAAGAAAGGCGGGTTAGATCCTTGCCCGAGGTTTGGCGGATGCTAAAAAAGTGCAGTTGCTTGCTGCTGGTAAGTGAGTCAGATCCCGAAGGCAGTCGACTAGTGCCGAAAGGAGAAGATGTAAAAGTGGGGCCTGTAGCTCAGTGGTTAGAGCTGACGACTCATAATCGTTAGGTCGCGGGTTCGAGTCCCGCCGGGCCCACCACCAGAGGAGCAGCGAGTAGCGAAGAATGGACGCCAACGTAAACGCAGCGTAGCGACACAATACTGACAGAATGGGTTCGGTCCGGCATGCCATCGTAGTGAAGACCCCGCGTCCTTGCCCGGCGCAGGCAGTAGTGAGGGTGGCGGCCGCAGGCCTTTTGAGTGTTCTTCCAGTGGTTGCGGAGGTGGCCTTGCCCGGGGTGATGAATGCTTCTCTTGAGGAGAGCCTCAAGGGGCGCGTGCTGCTGGAAGAGTTGAACTGTGTTGCCTGTCACAACGAGGAATCCCTGAGGAGTTCCTCCCGCCCGTCGCCGCGCTTGGCGGAGGTCGGGAGCAGGGTGCATCCTGACTACCTGCGGGCCTTTCTTGCCAATCCTCACAAGGTGAAGCCGGGGACCACCATGCCGGACGTCCTCGGCGATCGCCCCGCGGGGGAGAGGAAGGACATCGCCGAGGCCCTGACCCACTATCTTGTTTCCCTGAACAAGGGTAAGGCCTTCGGACCGGAGGCTCCCGACACCGTGGCGGCAGGACATGGAGAGAAACTCTTTCATTCGGTGGGTTGTGTGGCATGTCACTCGCCCCGTGGGCCGGGCGGAGGAGAGCTATTGAGTGACACGTCTGTTCCGCTGGGAGCGTTGGAAGAGAAATATTCGTTTCAAAGCCTGACCGCCTTCCTGCGGCGTCCTCATTCGGTGCGGCCGGGTGGTCGCATGCCGGATTTGAGACTTCCGGGACAGGAAGTGGATCGCATTGCTCACTATCTCCTGCAGAAGACGCGGGTGCCTGGTCACCTCGCCTTCACCACGTGGCGGGGCAATGTCTGGGAGGGCCTTGATGGGGCCGTGAGCAAGGAACGAGGTGGGCAGGTGGCCGATTTCACCCCGGAACGACTGGGGCGCATTCATCACCAGACGGCAGTTCGCTATGAAGGGTACCTCCGGGTGAACACTGCGGGTGGCTATACCTTTCATCTTGAGATGAATGGAGGATCGGTTCGTCTCAATGGGGAGGATGTGGTCCGGGAAAAGCCAAGCAACCGCCGTGGGGTCAAGCGCCTGCGTGGCGTGGTGCAGCTGAAGCCGGGATGGAATCCCATCGAGGTGATCTACTTCCAGACGGGGCGCGATCCCCGGTTCAAGATGGAGATGGAGGGGCCGGGCGTTGCGCGAGGACCAATCCCTTCGGAGATGCTGTCGGTCTCCAATCAGCCCATCCCCGCCTTTGTTCCCGTGATGCCGCAACCGGAGCTGGTGGCGGCGGGAAAGCGCCATTTCGAGACTCTCGGGTGTGCTCAATGTCATGATGATGTGAAGGCGGAGCGGCGGGACTATGGGGCCCTGACGGACTTGAATCATTCTGCGGGTTGCCTCGGTGAGTCGAAGAGCGCTCCCAGGTTCGCCCTGAGTGGCGAACAACGGGGACTGCTCCGAGGGGCCCTGCTCGAATTCGACGCAGTCCCGACTGGTGATCTTGCCGCCGTAAACAAGACGCTGGCGGCCTTTAATTGCATCGCGTGTCACGAACGCAAAGGGCTTGGGGGGATCGCTCCCGAGAGGAATGCCTACTTTACCGGAACCAGGGAATCACTGGGGGACCAGGGGCGCC
The DNA here is from genome assembly GCA_963935445.1 of uncultured Roseibacillus sp. Lineage (GTDB taxonomy): Bacteria > Verrucomicrobiota > Verrucomicrobiia > Verrucomicrobiales > Akkermansiaceae > Roseibacillus_B. The sequence goes on along the minus strand of CAWWCX010000408.1, from coordinate 1,983 downwards.
TTCCTCCGCCTCTGACGCATGTTGGAGCCAAGCTGACTCCGGACTGGCTGAGCCAAGTCATGGTCCATGGGGGGCGGCAACGCCTTTACCTGAATACCCGGATGCCCCTCTTCGGTGGAGGAAACGTAGAGCACCTGGTGAAACGTTTCGGAAAGGTGGATGCACTGGAGGAGGTTGTTCTCCCCAAGATCTCCGATATCAGGGAGTCCAAGGATGCCGGGTACGAGATGATGGGGGCCGAGGGCTTCAGTTGCATTGCCTGTCATGACTTCAACGGGCAGAAATCCGGGGGAGCCGGGGCGCTGGAATTGATCCATGTCACCAAGCGACTGCAGAAGAACTGGTTCCATCTCTACATGAGGCAGCCGTCCCGTTTTCATCCCACCGTGATCATGCCGAGTTACTGGCCGGGAGGGGTGTCCGTGCGACCGGAGCTGCTTGATGGCCGGGCCAACCAGCAGATCGAGGCCCTCTGGAATTACCTCGCTGATGGGAGTCGTGCGAAGAACCCGAAGGGACTCTCCCGGCAGTCCCCGGAACTGCGGGTCGCAGATGAGACGGTGATGTGCCGGGGGCGTGGAACGGCAGGATACCGGGGCATCGGGGTCGGGTATCCCGAGCGGATCAGTCTCGCTTTCGATTCCGAGGAGATGGCCCTGCGCATGCTGTGGAAAGGGGAGTTCGCGAGTATCGGGCATGGACGGTTCCACGCGCGCGGGAGCGATCGTTTTTCCTTCCCGGCGGGGATTCCCTTTCACCGCCTTGAGTCGATGGATGATTCCTGGCCCTACAAGGGGAAGACCGATTATCTGTTTCCCCAGGACCATGGGTATCAGTACCGCGGCTACGCCCTCGATAAGCAGAAGCGCCCGACCTTCCGGTATCATTATGGAAAAATTGAGGTGGAGGACTTTTTCGAGGACCTCCTCGACAGGGAGGGGAAACCGTATTTCCGGCGGACAATGACGTTCCTCACGGAGGCTCCCCGGGACAGCTTTTATTTCCGGGTGGGTTCCGCTCCGGATATTACCGGGGAGGGAGGGTCATGGAAGGTGGGTCGCCTGCAGCTCGGGCTCCCCGAACACATGAAGACAGTGGTTCGGGAGGGTGATCCGAGGGAGCTGCTTCTGGAAGTAACCCTGCCGGCTGGCAGGACTGTTCTCAACCTGGACTACCGATGGTGATGACTGTTTCCGGATTCCTCCTGAGCGCTGTAACGTTCCTTGTGGTCGCCCTCCCAGGGCGGGCCGAGGACCTCGGTGCGATGTGGGGAACGGCGGAGGAAGAAGCGGAGTACTATCGTATCGTTGATATCCCCATTCCAGCGGAGGTGCCCATGCACCCGGGGAGCTTTGAAGTGCTTCCGGATGGCCGTCTCGCAGTGGGCACCCGACGGGGAGACGTCTACTTCATCTCGGGTGCCTTTGAGGAGGACCCTCAACCGAGCTATGAGCTTTTTGCCAGTGGGCAGGATGAGATCTTCGGGATGTCCTGGCGCGATGGCTCGCTCAGCATCACGCAATTCGGGGAGGTCACGAGGCTGAGCGACACGGACGGGGATGGTGTGGCGGACCGATTCGATACCCTCACCAACAACTGGGGCTACGCTGAGGGTCACGAGTTTGCCTTCGGGTCGAAGCATGATCCCGAGGGCAACATCTGGGTCGCGCTCGGGCTCAGCGGCTCGTATCATTCCCGGAACCTGTTTCGGGGATGGGCGGTCAAGGTCACCCCGGATGGCCGCATGATTCCGATCTGTAGTGGGTTGCGCAGCCCGGGAGGGGTCGCTGCCAATGCCGAGGGCGCCATGTTCTGTATCGAAAGCCAGGGTCCGTGGAACGGATCCTGTTCCCTCAAGCATCTCAAGCCGGGAGGATTTCTCGGACACCCTGCCAGTTATAACTGGTATCCGTATGCTCCCGGCCTCGATCCGCCTTCCAACTGTCTCTTATACACATCTGACGCTGCCGACGATATGCAGTG
>CAWWCX010000407.1:0-4005 GCA_963935445.1 uncultured Roseibacillus sp. | reverse complement strand
GCCCTGTCCACGGCCTGTTCGGTCCTGAAGGAGGAGGAGGGTCGGGCCCTGATCGGTCAATGGGAGGGGGTGGAATTATTTGTCCACCAGATGCCAGCCTGAGTAGGATTTCTGATTGCAGGCCCCGCCTTGACCATGGGGTGCGGGGGGGTAGGATGGGCCCATGCGAAATCTTTGTTTCATGTGTGCAGGGGCCCTCATCGTTGTGGGAGCGGTAGGCTACCTAGGGTGGGAGGCGATCGGGGCGGCCGAGCAGTCGTTCACAGCGCTGATTCCGGCCTTCGTAGGCCTTCCCATGCTCCTGGGAGGACTGGTGGCGCTGAAGAACAACATGGCCGGGATGCACATCGCGGTGCTCTTTTCCGCTCTGGGAGCCCTTGCTGGACTGGGGCGCTTGATACCGACCTTGATCAATGGGGAGCTCGGTGGCCCCGGACCGGTGCTGGTTGCCCTGATGACCGTGATCTGCCTCTTCTTCACTGTGATGGCGATTCGCTCCTTCAAGGCCGCGCGTCGGGCCCGGGAAGCGTCCGCGTAGAAGCTCGAGAATGGCAGGCCCGCTACTGGGCTCCACGCAAAACGCCGGCAGGAGATCCCGCCGGCGTTTGTTGTTGAAAGGTGGTCCTGAGGGGACGATCGCCTAGTCGTTGCCGTTCAGAGAGATCAGGATCTGCAGGACATACCAGAACAGGAGCGCGACGCTGGCGAACAATCCGAGGGCTGCAGCGACATACTGTTCCGTTCCGTAGTGGTGAATAATGTTGCTGGTGCTGTAGAGGATCGAAATGGAGGCGAGGACGACCATGGCCCCGGAGAAGATGATCCCGAGATTGAATCCAAAGAAGATAGAGGCCAGAATGAGACCGAGTGCGACCATGAAGCCGACCTTCATGATGCCCCCGAGAAAGGAGAAGTCCTTCTTGGTGGTGAAAGCAATCAGGGTGAGCCCTGCGAAGAGAGCGAGGGTGATCACCGCAGCCTGTCCGATGATCGCGGGCTGATTCAGGAACTTCGGGTGGGCGGCGATCAGGAGGAGCGGAAGGAAGATGACCGCCTCCGCGACAATAAAGAGCCCCAGGCCGGCGTAGTGCATTCCCCGGTTGGGCGAGGTCAGGGCCCATTTGTTGGCCAGCCAGGAAACGACCATGAAGGCGCCGAGCACCATCAGCCAGCTGAATTGTCCTCCCATGAACGTCATGACGATTCCCTCGATCCCGGGGATCTGGAAGAGAAGAAACTCAATCGCGATAAAGGCTCCGATCGCCCCAGCGAGGTGGGCGTAGGTCTTGCGGATGAAGGTCGCGCGCACATCCTCGGGCGCAGCGGCCACGACGTAAGGATTCTGATAACTGTCGAACATGGTTGGATTGGTTGGTCGGGGCATAGTCTAGGGCTCCTTGGCAGAGAGTGCAAGGGGCGGGAATGGTGGAAAAACCGGCGGGTTTTGTAATGCGGGGGGCGATTAGACCGCTCCGGGCGCCTGGCGTTGAATCTTTTCTTTTTTCTGACGAAGGGAGAGATCGGCTGTCTGTTCAGGGTGGGCCAGCGATTCCAGCAGGGCGCGGCTCAACGGATTTGCAACCAGATGGCAGAGCTGTGACTGCTGTGTCACCGGGTGGCGAGGCTGGCCCCTGTGGTCTCAAATTTTGACGGCCAGCCTTGCCGCCCCCTGCGGTGGCGGTGATGCGCCGGACGAATTCACCCCACATTGCCCTTTCCGAGGGGCCGCCTCCCCTTCACCCTGTGGGCAGCAAGTTCATGGCTAGGGGCAAGGGATCGTTATTGGCGGGGTTGAATGCGGCGCAGGCTGACGCGGTGGAGAGCACGGAGGGGCCCGTCCTGATCCTGGCAGGGGCCGGAACAGGGAAGACCAGGACGGTGACCTTCCGCATGGCAAACCTTCTGGAGAAGGGGATCGCCCCCGCCAATATCCTGGCTGTGACCTTCACCAACAAGGCGGCCTGCGAGATGCGGGAGAGGGTCGGGTCACTGGTACGCCGGCAGGCGGCGGAAGAGATGACGGTATGCACGTTTCACTCCCTCTGCGTGCGCATCCTGCGGGTGCATGCGGGGCGGCTGGGCTACAATACCAATTTCAGCATTGCTGCCGGCAGTGACCGCGATGGCCTCGTCAAGCAGCTCATCGTCCAGCACGGGGGAGCCAAGCAGAAGATTCAGGCCTGGGATGTCCTCGCGGCGGTTTCGAACCAGAAGAATGCGGGGATGCCGGTGGGAGAGATACCCGATGATCTCATTCGGACGGTGGCGATGAGCTATCAGCGGGAGTTGCGGGCACGCAATGCCCTCGATTTTGATGATCTGCTTGTTCTGGCAGAGCAGGCGATGCGTGAGTTCAAGGAGGTCCGGGACTATTGGCGCGAGCGCTACCGCTATGTCACGGTTGATGAGTTTCAGGACACCAATGGTCTCCAGATGGACCTCCTGCAGCAATTGGTCGGGCCTCCCTACAACGTGTGCGTGGTGGGAGACGACGACCAGAGCATCTATGGCTGGCGGGGTGCCCAGGTCAGCAACATCCTGCAGTTCGGACACTTCTTTCCAGATCCGAGGGTCGTGCGCCTGGAGAACAACTACCGCAGTACGGAGGCGATCCTGAACGTGGCCAACGAGTTGATTCAGAACAGCCCGGCCCGGCACGAGAAGACCCTGCGGCCGACGATCAAGGGGGGGGAGAAGGTTTCGCTGATGTCTCTTCCCGGTGATGAGGAGGAGGCTTTATGGGTGGCGAAGGAAATCAGGAAGGCTCGCGACCGGAAGAAGCGGCGATGGGAAGATTGTGCAGTTCTTTTCCGCACGAACACGCATATCCGGAAGGTGGAGCAGGTCTTCCGGCAGGAAGACGTTCCCTACCGGCTGGTGGGGGCACAGAGTTTCTTCGATCGGCGGGAGGTGCGGGATGTCCTGGCCTACCTTCAGGTCCTCGCCAATCCGCATGCGGATGTGGCGCTTCTCAGGATCCTGAACACTCCTCCGCGGGGAATCGGGGCCAATACCGCAATGATGATTCTGGAGCATTGCCGGGAGAATGGGATACAGACCTGGACGGCCATGAAGGATGTCTCCTTTACCAGCCAGCTTTCGACCAAGGCGGGGGCGGCAGTGCGTTCCTTCGTGGAGCTGGTGGAAGACTTCGGGGGGCGCATTCAGGGAAACAGGCCCGGGGAGGCTCTCCATGAGCTGCTCCAGGAAATTGACTACCTCGCGTGGCTCATGCGCTCCTGCCGGACGGAGGAGGAACGGGAGCAACGGCGGGAGGCCGTGGGGGAAGTGGGCGTGGCGTTGACGGAAGCGCTCAGGAAGGGGAGGAGCCTGCAGCAGTTTCTTGACGAGGCGGCTCTTGACACGGAACCGGAGGAAGAGGACCTGGAGCAGAAAGCGGGGGTGACTCTCATCACCCTGCATGCTTCCAAGGGGTTGGAATTCCCGGTCGTTTTTCTCGTGGGACTGGAAGAGGGAGTCCTGCCACACTGGCGGAGTACGGAGGAGGGAACGCGTGACGAGGAGCGCCGCTTGCTCTACGTGGGGATTACGAGAGCCCGGGAAGAGCTGTTCCTGAGCTATTGCGCGGTGCGTAAAAAGTATGGCGAACTGGTCCGCTGCGACCCGAGTTCCTTCCTGGAAGAGCTGGGTGAGGAGTGGATCCAGGACCGCGATTACGTGGAAGAAATGAATGCCCTTGCCGACGATGATGACGTCGAGGACTTCCTGGGTGACATGAGGGCCCTTCTCGACTGACGGTTCGTTTTCCTCAGGGGAGAACGAAGAGCCTGGCCAAGGCCGAAAACGATGGCCTCCGCCAGGTCCCCAACCCGGGCAAGAAGAATGCGCGGCCGGGAGCGAACGGTTCGCAGGTGAGTTGCCCGAGCCTTGAGATCGACAAAGGCACGTCTGAGGGCGGTCCAGAGTTCCTCCCGGAGGCTGGCCATCTCATGAAGGGTCTGTCTCTTATACACATCTGACGCTGCCGACGATATGCAGTGTGTA
>CAWWCX010000406.1:0-4010 GCA_963935445.1 uncultured Roseibacillus sp. | reverse complement strand
TGGAGGGTGCGAAGTCCCCTCCAGCGAGAATGGATTGATGATCGGGGCCCTGCCGTGGGGAAAGGCCTCCCCGGTGAAGGGGACGTGTGACCTCTGACCGGGACTTCGTCCTCGGGGAAGCCGAAGGGTTGTTTTTTGGATCACGGCTTGTGACGGCCGGGTGGCGGGCAGAGGATCTGCCATGGTCTGGATCGTGATGGGGATCGTGACTCTCGTGCTCTTCGGGGGAGTCATGCTGGTGGTCTTCGTGATGCTGGCGAAGGGGCCATTGTTCCGCCGGATCTTTGCGGACTCTCACTTTGTGGAGTGTGCGCAAGGGGCCAGGAGCGCGGCGCGGGCAGCCTGTCGGCGAAAAGGAGAGGCTCTGTCCCCGGATGAAGATGAAATGGGGCGGGACGACCGTGTTTTCAGAAGTTCGCAGGGGCTGACTCTCCAGTATGCGGTGAGGGAGGGGGATGGCGAAGATACCGGTCAGTTCGTGCACCATTATTCCATCAGTTTGACCAGTGGTTACACTCCGCATGCGATTGGAGGGACCTTCGTGGTGTGGGTGGCGCGCATCCTGGAAGTGAATCTTTCGATGGGCTGGGTGGGAGTCTCGCCGAAGCGTGTTCATCATGCAGAGTTCGCCCTCGATGCGCAGGAGCAACGGCAATTTGAGGAGATGCGTTGCGAGCTGCCGTCCGAAGCTGAAGTGCGTCATCTGCAGGCGGAAAACAGGGCCTTGCGTGACAGCCTGGACTGGGAGTCCCTTGAGGACTGAGGGAGCGGTGACAACTATGTCACCCGTTTATTGCGTCAAAAGCGGTTGGGACTGCTTTTCTTCGGTCAACCGCGATTTGCATTATGGGTTTTGCGAATCGCCCGGTGAGATAGTGGCGGCGGTGGGGGCCGCCGCCACCGTCGCTCCCCGGTAGTCCTCGGGGCGACGCCCTGCGGAACCAACCCAGGGAAGAGGCGGAGCACATTCCGCTTTTCGTGGAGGCGGGCCAGAATGTGGAGTCCGGAAAGATGGAGTTGGCCGGGGGGCCTGTAGAGGAAGAGAACTCTCAGCCTGCTATCCAAGGCTTTGTCGGCAGAACGCGAGAAAATCGAGGAGGCTCTGCTCCGGACGCGCGAGGTGAAAGGCCTGGAGCCCGAGAGAGGAGGCTCCCCGGTAGTCGGCTTCGAATGAGTCGCCGCAGTGGAAGGTTTCCCGCGGTGCGCAATTCAGGCGATCGAGGGCCAGATCGAAGAGGGCGCGGTCAGGTTTGCGGGCCCGGGCTTCCGCGGAGGTGAAGACATGCTCGAAAAAAGGACCGATGCCGAGGCCATCCAGAATGGGGATGAGGCGGTCGTCGAAATTGGAGACTACCGCGAGAGGGCCAAGTGTGCCGGCAGCCTCAAGAAACTCGGTCGTCTCGGGATAGAGTTTCCAGGCGGAAGGGGTGGAGTAGTGCTGGAAGAGGGAATTGAAGTAGGTGTCGAACAGGCCCTCCTCATGCTGCAGAGCCCGCGGGGCTTCGATGGTGAGCAGGATTTCTTGGACGAGTCCGCGCCACCAGGAGTGCTCCGCAGCGTGTCCTGACAGGTGGTCTCCATAGTCGGGAGAAGAGCTGATGGTGAAGAGCCGTTGGAAGGCAGCCTGCATCCGCTCGGGAGAGACGGTTTCTCCGGTGCACTCTTCGAGGTGCCGGGCGTAGGTCTGCCCCACCGGCTCGACCGGATGGATCAGGGTGCCAACGGCATCGAGGAAGAGAGTCAAAGGGGGAGAAGGCCGGAAAGTTCGTGAACAGGAGAGAGGACGGGGCTTGATGCCGGGTAGGAGGATGTGAATAGTTGAATGAAGATGATGAAGCGAGTGTACAATTTTCTGGGGATCCTGCTGACGGGAGCGATGATGGCGGAAGCTGACAAGCCGGAGTCGGCGAATGAAGGGGACGAGGAGAAGAGCGGGAAGTGGATCTCACTGGCTCCGGCCGGGGGAGGAATGGGATCGTGGAAGGCGCTCAACTTCGGGGGTGAGGGAGAGACTACCTGGAAGGATGGGACGCTTACGATTGAAGAGGGTGCGCAGTTGACCGGACTGGTGTTCAGCGGGAAGGAGCTTCCGGTGGCACCCTACGAGATCGAGGTGGAGGCCCGCCGCACATCGGGAGTGGATTTCTTCTGTGGCCTCACCCTGCCGGTCCGGGATGCCAAGACCTGCGTGACGTTCATCTGTGGGGGCTGGGGAGGCGGGGTTGTCGGCTTTTCCAGTATCGATGGCATGGACGCGTCCGAGAATGAGACGGCGAGCTACCAGGGCTTCAAGGACAAGCAATGGTACAAGATCCGTATCGAGGTGCGGAAGGAGAGCCTGAAGGCATGGATAGATACGAAAGAGATGGTGGATGTCGTCACCAAGGACCGGAAGCTGGGCCTGCGGTTCGGGGACATTGAGAAGTGCGCGCCACTGGGACTGGCCACCTGGCAAACGACCGCAGAACTGCGTGGGCTGCGTTGGAGAAAGCTGGAGAAGTAGGCCATCCAGATAATCGGGGAGGTGGGTATTCAGTCGCAGGAGCGCGGGGCGGCGGCCCGGTATTTTCGCTTGATTCGAGGGGGGAGCGGGCCTATAGCGCCCGGAACAGAACAACTCTTGATGCTTTCGAGGAGTGGGTTCCCGCGACCCACTCTTTTGCGTCTCCAGACCTGAACGATCAGAAGATCATGACGAACGATCTCGTCGCCCTCATAGAATTTTACGAAAAGGAAAAGAGCATCGAGCGCGACAAGGTGGTCGAGGCGCTTGAGAATGCCTTTTTGTCGGCTTACCGGCGTATGGTGCCCGGTGCGGAGGACATTGAAGACCTCCGCGCGGAGGTGGATACCAGACAGGGGGAAACTCGCATCTTTGCGAACCTTCGGGTGGTGGCAGATGACGATCATCAGGACAAGTTCAATGAGGTGCCCATTTCGCTGGCGCAGCGTAAGAACCCGTCAGCCGGTCTGAATGACACGGTGGAGTTCAACGTGACTCCCAAGAACTTCGGGCGCATCGCGGTGCAGACTGCCAAACAGACGATGATGCAGCGTCTCCGCCAGGCCGAGAAGGAGATGATCTATGACGAGTTCAAGGATCGGGCAGGGGACATTGTGAGTGGTGCGGTGCGACGCTTTGAGAAGAACGATGTCATGGTTGACCTGGGCAAGTTCGAGGCGCGGATGCCCTCGCGGGAGCGGGTGTCCACCGAGGATTACAATATCGGCGACCGGATCCGCGCCTACGTCGTTTCGGTCGACAATGAGTTCCGTGGGCCGGAGATCATCCTCTCGCGAAGTCATCCCAATTTTGTGCGGCGTCTGTTCGAGGCGGAGGTGAGTGAGATTTCGGATCACACGGTGGAGATTCGCGGAATTGCCCGGGAGGCCGGATACCGGACCAAGGTGGCCGTTTACAGTAACGACGAGAAGGTGGATCCGGTAGGTGCCTGTGTTGGCTTACGCGGTGCGCGGGTGAAGAACATTGTTCGAGAACTGAACAATGAGAAAGTGGACATCATTCGCTGGAGCGACGAACCCGACGCATTCGTAACGGATGCGCTTAAGCCCGCCCAGATCCGTTCGATCAATCTCGACGAAGAGAACAAGGTCATCCACGTAACGGTGGACGAGGAAGACCTGAGCAAGGCCATCGGAAGACGTGGTCAGAATGCACGACTTACCTCCAAGCTGGTCAACTGGGATGTGCAGGTGCGTAAGGACGAAAGCCAGCACGAGCAGTTTGAGGCGCGTGTGACGGATGCGGCAATGGGTCTCGCCGAGGAACTTGGGGTTGATCCGCAGATGGCCGACAAGCTTTATCGCGCCGGGGGTGTGTCCCCGGATATGGTGCTGCAAATGCCTGCCGACTACATCGCTGCGTCCCTCGAGTCCACGGAGGAGGAGGCTCTTGCAGTTCTCAACAAGGCCAGGGCTGTAACTGGGTCCCCCGCGGCAGAGGAAGCTCCCGCGGCAGAGGAAGCTCCCGCGGCAGAGGAAGCTCCCGC
>CAWWCX010000405.1:0-4012 GCA_963935445.1 uncultured Roseibacillus sp. | reverse complement strand
ATCCCCGGAGTTCGGAAAATCTTCCATGCCGGACCGGCCCGCGAGTCTCCTCCCCACCCCTCGCCGGGTTCTGTGCCAGGCGTCCGGAGAACTCCGGTCACAACCCCGCCTGCTTTTGACCCGGGGCAGTATCCCCCGCTCTGGTATGTTGAAAAGCTGGGGGCCTCAAAGGTCTGGAAGGAGCTGGGGATCACCGGAAAGGGCACCCTGAATATCATTCATGACGGCAACTTCATCCCGTCCCCATGGATTAATGCAAGTCTCCACCACAACCCGGCTGAGAAGCTGAACGGACAGGATGACGACGGCAACGGGCTGGTCGATGACCTGCACGGCTACGACTTTAGCCGGGGCACCGGTGATTTGATCCGTCGTCCCCTGCCGCCCGGGCGGCCCCACCCTTCCATCCTCCACGGTCACCAGTGCGTCTCCATTATCTGTGGTCGAGGTTCGGAGGAGCACCCGGTTCAGCCGGGGCTCGCTCCGGAAGCCCGCTGGGCGGGGGTGATCGCTATCTCCCATATCGAGGATGCGGTGCAATGGGCGATCGAGCAGGGCGCCGATACCTACAGTATGAGCTTCTCCCGCCCGCGACTCGGACACTACCGCTCCCACTGGCGCAAGTTGATGGAGCATGGGGCTTTCTGCGGGGTTCACTTTATCTCGGGCGCAGGGAACTATGCGAAGGAGCAGCCCATCCCCATCCAGATGCGGATTCCAGAGGATATCCCCCACGCGGTCTTCGCTGTAGCAGGCGTCCAGCGCGACCTGGGACGCACCCCCTTTTCGAGCCAAGGCCCGGTGGGGTGGAACACCAGCCACTACCGGGACGGTCGCGTTGAAAAGCCGGAAGCGTGCGCCTTCAACCATCTGGTTCCTCTGCTGCCTCCCGGTGGCGGACGCCCGACTACCACCTGCAGCGGCAACTCCTTTGCCGGGCCAATGGCCTGCGGAACAATTGCCCTCATGCTCTCCGCAAATCCTGAACTAAAACCGTGGGAGACCCGCGCGATCATCATCCGTACCGCTACCGATGTGGCCGAAGAGGGATTTGATTTTCAGACGGGTCACGGACTCATAAACGCCTTCAAGGCCGTGAGCGCAGCCCTGCCACGGGGCGTGTCCCGGGATTGACGAGTCCAGCTCCTCCCGTATCCTGCTGAGTGTGCTGATGAGGTATACCAGTCTTCTTGCACTCGTTCTCATCGTGGGTCTGGGTGCACCCGCCCCCCTTTGGGCGCAAGAGGAGAACCACTGGGCCTTCCAGCCACTCCGGGTCGTGAATCCCCCTGAGACCGGCAGGCACCCCATCGATGCATTCATCGAACGAAAACTGCGGGAGAACGGACTCAACCTCTCTCCACCAGCGGACAGCCGGACCCTGATCCGGCGGCTTTTCTTTGATCTGCACGGGCTCCCGCCCTCGCCGGAACGCGTCGCGATGTTCCAGCAGGATCCCTCCAGCCGCTCGATCGCATCCCTCATCGACGAACTCCTCGCAAGCCCACGCTACGGAGAACGCTGGGCCCAGCATTGGCTGGACCTCGTCCGCTACGCCGACACCCACGGATTCGAAGTCAACACCGAGCGCCCCAATGCCTGGCCCTACCGGGACTATGTGATCCGCGCCTTCAACGAAGACCGGCCCTACCACCGCTTCATTTTGGATCAACTGGCCGGTGATGCGACCGGGGAGGATGCGGCCACTGGATTTCTGGTCGCTTCCGCCGTCCTCCTGCCGGGCCAGATCGGAAAGGATGACCCCTCCAAGCGACTCGCCCGGCAGGATGCCCTTGACGAGATTATCGTGGCAACTGGAGACACCTTCCTGGGTCTCACCATCGGGTGCGCCCGCTGCCATGATCACAAGTTCGATCCCATTTCGGCCCGCGACTATTACACCATGCAGGCCTTTTTCGCGGGGGTCGATTATGGGGAGCGGCCCATCCAAAATGCGGAGAACGGCGAGAAGGCCCGGGCTATCGCGACCCGAATCGAAGAGATTCGCCAGCGCATCGCCGGGCAGGCGCCTCCCACGCTCGCAACGCAGACCATTCTCATTGACGACGAGGACGCGGAACGCACCACTCATCTTGTTCCCAAGATCGGCCATGGTGCTCAATCGCCCGGATCGAACCGGGGCAACGCGGACGACCCCGGAGGCGTGGACCGGGTTCCCAACCTCAGTACAAACGGATACACATGGTGGACCAACACTCCGGGACGGGATGTCTTCACTTACAACCCCGGTCTCTCCGGCGAATTCCGGGTATGGATCTCATGGGGTGCGCATGGCAGCGGGGTCCACACTCGTGATGCCCGCTATGTCCTTGACCTGGACGGTGATCTCGAAACAAAGGACGATCAGGAAGAGATCGCGAAAATCGATCAGTATTACCCTGCCGGAGTCTCGGAAGGGGAAACAGAACGCGTCCCTCTGTGGAGCGGATTTCTCGATGCGGGCGTCCACCACCTGCGGGACGGGAGCCGCATCATCCTGCGTGGGGGAGAAACCCAAACCGTTATTAGCGCCGATGCCATTCTTCTGCAGGCAGGGGCCCCACCCCTTGCGCACCCTGTCGTGCGCGCCCCCGTCAATACCCTCCTGAATCTTGAACGCTTCGGCCCGGTCAAGGCGCGCTTCATTCGCTTCACCTCCCTTGCCACCATCGAGGGGAACAAGCACGAACCTTGCCTCGATGAACTCGAAGTCTTCGAGGCCGGCTCCGCCACCAACGTTGCCCCGGACGGCAAACCCACGTCTTCCGGAAACTACAACGATCCCGTGCAGCACCGACTCGAACATATCAACGACGGGCGCTACGGAAACGGCAGGAGCTGGATTTCAAACCAGGCGGGGAGAGGATGGGTTCAGGTCGAACTGCCCGCACCAGTCACCATCGACCGCATCGCGTGGGCGCGTGATCGAGACGGAGTGTTTGCCGACCGGCTCGCTCATCGTTACCAGATTGACGTCGCCTTGGAGGCTGGTATCTGGACCACGGTGGTCGACTCACAGGATCGCCTGCCGTATGGCAGGCCCTTTGACGAGGCGAGTGCAATCCTCCGCGGCCTGCCCCCGGAAACCGGGGAAGCCCTCCGTGCGGAGGCAGGCGATCTCACCCGCCTTGAAAAAGAATTGCGGGCACTCCAGAAGACACGAATGGTCTATGCCGGGAAATTTCGCAAGCCGGACAAGACCTACGTCCTGAACCGGGGCGATGCCGAACAGAAGATGGAAGAGGTCTCCGCAGCCATCCCCGTCGTTCTTGGCCGACTCCCTCTTCCCGCGAATACCGGCGGACAGGAACGGCGGGTCGCCCTTGCACGCTGGATAGGCAGCAAGGACAACCCTCTGACCGCCCGTGTGATGGTCAACCGCATCTGGCAGCACCACTTCGGGCGCGGCCTCGTGGATACCGCGAGTGACTTCGGGCGGAATGGCTCTCGCCCCAGCCACCCCGACCTTCTGGACTGGCTGGCCCGCCGCTTCATTGAAGAGGACTGGTCGGTCAAGGCGCTCCACCGCCTTATCCTGACCTCCCGAGCCTACCGGCAGGCCAGCACCGTTCAGGAGAAGGGCCTCGCCCTTGACGGTGAAGCACGATTCCTCTGGCACTTCCCGATTCGACGGCTCGAGGCGGAGGCCATCCGCGACAGCGTGCTCGCGGTCAGCGGCAATCTCAACCTCAGGATGGGCGGGCCGGGCTTCAATTTCTTCAAGACCCGTGGCGGACTATCCGGCTTCCCCATCGTCGAAACCTTCAGCGATGAGGGATGGCGCCGCATGATCTACGCGCACAAGGTCCGCATGGAGCGCGCCCCTGTGTTTGGTGCCTTTGACTGCCCGGACGCTGGGCAGGCCACCCCGAAGCGCAGTCGGGCCGTAACCGCACTGCAGGCTCTCAATCTTTTCAACAGCAGGTTCATGACGGAGCAGTCCGATGTCTTCGCTGCCCGGGTCGAGAAAGAGGCGGGCCCGGACCCTGGGAAGCAGGTCGAACGCGCATTC
>CAWWCX010000404.1:0-4017 GCA_963935445.1 uncultured Roseibacillus sp. | reverse complement strand
ATCTAGTACGGTCTCGTGGGCTCGGAGATGTGTATAAGAGACAGCTCCCTCCCTTGAGGAGCCGCTCCAACACCGTCTTCTTGCGTGCAGCAAGCAGGGTCGCCGCTGCGTGCTGACAGTAATGCGCGTAAGGACAGCTGCACGCGGTATCAAGTTCCCAGCGGCCTTCTCCCTCTTGCCAAAGGGAAAGCTCCACCTCGTGGCTCTCTCCCTCAAGGTCCCGCACCACGGCGCTCAGGATTCCTCCACCATCCTCCTGAGAACTCCACGCAAGGTCCGAGACCCGCCGCTTGCGCGCCAGCTTGCCTCCCTCCTCCAGGACAACGTCGTCAAAGCGCGCGCGCCAATCGTCCCCCTGCAGGAACTCACGGACGGAGGAAGAAGCGGGCATGGGCAGGGTCGGGGCGGCCAGGGGCACGGCAAGCATGCCGTCATGATCTCCCTGCATCAAGCGCGGGCCCGGGCAGGGGGGCAGGGAGAGCGCTCAATCGTAAATCGGGACAAAGGTGTTAAACGCCTTTTCACCGAATTCGCCCGGGTCGTTGAAGCGCCGGTGACGGTCCAGGGCATCGATGCGCGCCATCTCCTCTTCGGCCAACGCAAAGTCGTGGATGGCAAGGTTCTCCTCCAGGTGCGGAATGCTCTGGGACTTTGGGATGGGAATCGTGCCCCGCTGCACAGCCCAGCGCAGGGCAACCTGAGCCACGCTCCTTCCGTGCGCTGCGGCAATCGCAGCGAGGACGGGGTCCGCCAGCACACGCTCATCGTTCTCCGCCATGCCCAGGGAGAGATAGGAGTCGGCACCCAGGGGAGAAAACGCAGTCACGGCAATGTCTTCCATCTGACAGTAGCGCAGCATCCGGGACTGCGTGAGGTAGGGGTGCAGTTCAATCTGGTGGACCGCCGGCCGGATCGCACAAGCCGCCAGCACCTCCCGAAGGAGGGAAATCGTCAGGTTGCATACGCCGATGCGCCTTACCAGGCCCGCTCGCTGCAGCTCCTCCATCGCCCCCCAGGTCTCCGCATAGGGAACTGCAATCGGCTTCATGGCCGGTTCTTCAGCCGCTGGATCGAACAACCACTCCGGTGGATAGCGTTCCTCGAAAGGGACAAACGCAAGCGCGATGGGGAAGTGGACCAGATACAGGTCCAGCTCGTCGAGGCCCAGGTCCTGCAAGGTCCGTTCACACGCCGCCCTCACATGCTTCGGCTCATGGTAGGTGTTCCAGAGCTTGGAGGTAACCCACAAGTCCTCCCGCCTGCAGAGCCTGTCCTCCATCGCCCGTCGCAGGCCGGCTCCCACCTCCTCCTCGTTCCCATAGTCGCAGGCACAGTCGAAGTGCCGGTAGCCAAGATCAATCGCGCGTTGAACCAGTCCCGGAGCAACATCCCCGGGAATCTTCCACGTCCCCAGTCCCGGGCTGGGGATGCGGCCCCCATCGGCCAGGCGCTGCGCCCGGCGGTCATCATTCATTTCAGGCATGCCGCCGGGAGCATTGGCCGGAGGCGCGCTGGATTCAAGCAGGACCATCGAGGCGGAACAGCACCACCATTCTCCCATTGACCCCCCATGCACAGGGTCCATCGTGTTCCGCAGTGCCCCGCCTTCTCTGCCTGGCCACAGCCCTTGCCGCCGCCTCCCCTCTCCATGCGGAAACCAAGGTTGGCACGTGGTCCGAGAACGCCAATGCCGCTTGGTGGCGGGAACACGATACGCCTGCAAAATGGGCCGTGGAAGCCAAGTCGATTCACCGGCAGCTCCTCGCCATCCAGGAAAGGCTCGGGCCCGGACGGGTTCTCGCAAACAACAACTTCATCGGCTGGGTCCGGCACCTCAAGTGGCTCACGCTCTATCCCGACGACGAGGCAGGGCACCCCTTCTTCAAGGACCCCCGGTCGCGCCGCACCTTCATCGCCCTCGCCCAGAAGCCCGCGATCCGTGATGCTTTTCTGGGCGCGCTCTCCCCCTACGATAACCACGGGAAGGCGCTTGAGATCATCTGCAGCATCTTTCGTGACCAGGCCGCCGCGGCCTTCCAGTTCTCCAATCTTGCGATCGCCATCAGCGTGGTCTTCGACCAGCCGTTTCCCGCCGGATGGCCACACCACTTCGTTCCTCCTGAAGCCGTGCCCCGGGGGACGGAGACCCCCGCCCAGCGGTTCGCCTGGCTCATCAAGTCCCAGAGAGCCGGGGCTCTCCTCTACGACCCGAGCCGCTTCTCCATCAGCAACCTCAAATTTCTCGTTGATACCCCTGTCCCCCTCAGGGAGCTCACCTACGCCCAGCAGGTCAAGATTCGCAACCCCAAGCACCTCAACGACCTTTTCAAGACCATCAGGTACGACATGCCCCGCCTGCAGGCCAGACGCTATCTCTGGCCGCACGGGGACTACGAACTTTTCTCCATCGGCCAGAAGGGAGGGCTCTGCGTGGACCAGGCCTACTTCACCGCTCATACCGCCAAGGCAAAGGGCGTCCCCTGCATCATCTTCCTCGGGCAGGGCAATTCAGGAGAGCATGCCTGGATGGGCTACATGGCCGGCTACGGCCGCTGGCTCTTTGACCTCGCCAAGTTTCGCAACGAGGACTACCCCGTGGGGCAGGCCTTTGATCCCCAGACCTGGCGGCGCCTCACCGACTCCGAGTGCGACTTCCTCAATTCCCGTTCCGCGGCCGACCCCGATTTCATCCGGGCCCGTGATGCCCTCGCGTGGGCCGAACTCAATCCCGGGGCCGACTTTTACCTCGCCTGTCTGAGCGAGGCTCGCCGCCGGGCTCCAAATTACATCTGGGCCTGGGAACAGGAGGCCGCCCACCTCGAGGACTCCGGTGCCGACCCGGCAGTCCGGGTCCGCTTCTGGAATGACTGGATCCGCACCTTCCACAAGCAGCAGGACCTTCGCTTCCGTGGAGAAAAGCGCCTTCTCGCACTGCTGGAGGAGGCCGGTGAAACCACCGAGTACAACCGCCTCCTCCGGGAGATGATCGCCGGGAACCGCAACAAACGCTTTGACCTCGTCATCGGCGTGGCCGCCGAGAAGGTCTTCGCTCACGTCCAGAACAAGCGATGGGAGCTCGCGCACCAAACCTACCGTGGAGCCATGAGCAAGCTGGCCCACAAGGGCGGAGGCCACCTCTTCTATCAACTCGTCCAGCCCTACGTTCAGTCCTGCCTGGAGGAGGGGCGCAACGCACAGGCCACCGATGCGATGGACCGCGCCCGCCGTGCCTTCCGCGAGGCCAAGCAAGGTTCGATCCTTGCGAAGGACCTTCACGAGCTCTCCGACCTCGTGAAGGCCAAGGCGGAATAGGGAGCCCGTTTCCGTATCCTTCCCTCCTCGGCAAGGAGCCCGCCCTTCCGAATACATCAACACCGGGAAGGGCAGACGCCCTCCCCACCGGAGGCCCCGGGATGAACCCCTTTCCCTAGCGGAAGGAGACCCCTCCGATCGAAAAGCTGAAGGACGTTCCCCGGTAGCAACGGCGCGGAGCACTCCTGCTACTCAGGACCACCCGGGGCGGGTACACGCGAACCGGGCGCCGGGTCACCGGGCCGTGGCAATGGCCGCGATGGACCGTGCGGCGGTAGGAGGAACTGTGGCGACAGGATCGCCCCTGCGCGGGCGAGACGCGCTGGTAGCCGTAAATGGGGCGTCGGCAGGAGTCATAACCGCGAACGAAGCGCCGGGTATAGATCGGACACCCACAGGAGGTCGTTCCGCTCCGGTAGGTAATGGAATGATGCGAGGGGCCCGCTTCCGCACGCGGGGCAGACATCAGGCCCGGCAGGGCAACGGCAGCAATGATGAGGAGTATCTTGAACATGATTAAGGGATCCTGGTTACCTGTCGTTTGACCCCCCCGGGAGGGGTTCTATTCAGGGGAAATCCACTTTTCCGCTAACCCACGCCCTTCGGCCTGCCAAGGCACCCACCCCCCCCGGGGAATCCCGGGGACCAAGGGCTCCTGAAGCCCCTCAGTTAGTTCAGCTTGTAGTGCTGCCCAAGGGTCTGCAG
>CAWWCX010000403.1:0-4021 GCA_963935445.1 uncultured Roseibacillus sp. | reverse complement strand
CCCGGTTCCCATTCCCGCCCCCCTTGAGGTCGAGGTTCAGGTGGAGGGTGGGATTGAGATCCAGCCCGGAGTCCAGATCGAGATCCCGGAATTGTTTGTGCAGGAAGACGGAGCGAAGGGGCCGGGATTCCTGGGCGTTAACGCTGCAGAGCTTCCGGCGGCACTGGCCGAGCAGCTCCAACTGAATCACGGCGTGCGCCTCACCGATGTCAACCCTGAGAGCCCGGCTGGCAGAGCGGGTTTGCAGGTCGAGGACATTATTCTCGGAGTCGACGACAAGAAGATTGAGAACATGCTCCAGTTACGCGAGGCCATCACGGCCCGGAAGCAGGGCGACGAGGTCACTCTGAAGCTGGTGCAGAAGGGCAAGCGGGTTGAGAAAAAAGTGACCCTGGCGGGTCGTCCGGCGCTCCCCCGGATCGTCATTCCGCCCGGCGCCTTCCAGGGAGGAGGAGGCATTCAGATTGTTCCCCCGGGAGGTGGCCTCCAGCGGTTCCAGCGTTTCGGATTCGGCGCAGACGGAGGGCGCTTCAAGATGGGCGATGACGATGGGTCGGTGGAAGTAAAGGGAGAGGGCGAAGCCCGTGAAGTCACCGTCTGGGATCTTTCCAACAAGGTCGTTTATGAGGGGCCCTGGGTTACGCCCCAGGACAAGGCCGCCCCGCCTGATAAGGTGCGCAAGCGTATCGAGCGCGTGGAGAAAATGGTTGCCGGCAGGGCCGCCCGGCGGGCGCGTCCCTTTGTTCTTCCGCAGCAGGCGCCCAACCCGCCGCCCCCCCGGCCGGGAATTCTTCCCAAGGTTCAGGAAGACCCGAGGCCCAAGGAGGGGAATGACAATCCGGGGCCCCGGGGTAAGTGAGCCGCCACGGTTGCATCCTCCGTGAGCCCGGGTGCAGGGGGAACAGAACCGATCCCCGCGGGGCCGCAAGTGAGGGATTGGCAAGGAGGCAGGCATTGGATAGACCAGTTCTCAGGTTTACCTGACCCAGCGGAAAGCCCATGCGTTACGCCATCTTCTCAGACGTTCATGCCAATCGGCAGGCGTGGGAGGCTGTACGGGAGGACATCGTGCTGCAGGGGGCCGATACCCTTGTGTGCCTGGGGGATGTGGTCGGATATGGTCCGAGACCCCTTGAAGTGCTCTCCGCGGTGCGCGCGGTCACCTCCAATTTCGTTCTTGGAAATCACGATGCGGCGGCCTGTGGCCGGCTTGATCCGTCGATTTTCAATGAGCGGGCCCGCCTCGTGATCGAATGGACTCGCGAGCAGCTTGACCAGGAGTCCCTGAACTTTCTCCTGCAGGTCCCCCTGCAGATGGACGGGCAGGAACTCCAGTTCGTGCATGCCGAGATGCGGGAACCGGGCGAGTTCGGATACGTGGACGGGATCGGTCCGGCTGAACTCAACCTGCAGGCCATGACCGCTTCCCTTGGCTTTATTGGCCACACCCATCTCCCCCTGGCCTATGCCATGCCCCGTCGGGGTGGGCCGGTGAAACAATTGCCGCCCCGTGACTTCACGGTAGAGCGGGGGCAGCGTTATATCGTCAACGTGGGTTCCGTTGGGGAACCGCGCACGACTGATGTGCGGGCCAGCTACGTCATCTACGACGATGTGGCGCGGACTGTGTCCTTCCGCCGGGTTGCTTTTGACGTGGAGGGATACAAGGAGGACCTTGCGGAGAGCGGTCTGGGGATTCTTCCCTACTTCGTGCAGGTGGTGGATGCCGGCAAGGTTGCGGGTGCTCCGCAACCGGCGGCCGCGCCCCAGCTGGCCCTTGCCCAGCTCCCCTCCGTGACCGAGGTGGTTTCCGGCGCTAATGCACGGCTGGTGGTGGGTGCGCCCGTGGCGGGGGCCGTGCATGGACGCCCACCTGGCAGCAGGCCCATGGTAGTTTCCCGCCCGCGTTCCAGTGCGCCCTGGGTGATCGGGATCGGGGCCCTCGTTGCGGTCCTGCTGGCCGTCATCGCAATTGCGGTCCTGCAGGAGGACCCTGATGCAAGTTTCTCCCCTGTGGCGGGAGCTGGAGGCGGCTCGGCGACAAAGGCCAAGGAGCGCCCCAGCCGTGACCAATCCGGGAAAACCGGGGCGGAGGGTGGAACAGAGGATACGGGGCCAATCCGGGATCTGAAGGTGCGCCGCTACGGCCGGAGCTTCCAGAACATCGCGGAACTGCGGGCCGCGGCTGCTGAGGAACACACCGAAGAGGAGGTGACGGATGGAATGCTCAATCTGGTCCATGCGGGAGAGGGCTCATGTGGGCTGGTCTGGGAGGGCTACCTGCGTGTTCCGGAGTATGGTCTTTACGAGTTCACCCTGCGTGCCAGCTCGGGGGCGGCGCTTGTGATTTACGAAGAAGAGCAGATCGTGTCTATGGGCTCGATCGTTTCCGGACGCACCCTTCTCCGGAGTGGACATGCGCCTATTCGCGTGGAGTTCTTCCAGCAGGATGGGGAAGCGCCGCCCGCCCTGGCGCTCCGCTGGTCCGGTCCGGGGCTGGATGAGCCTCTTCAGCTGGTGCGGAAGGGCGCCAGCAGTGGAGGTGGAGTGGTTCGCAGGGCTTCGGATCCGTCACCCCAACCTGGCCCCGGTCCTCCCGAACCGGAGCCAACTCCAGAGCCGGAGCCGGAGCCGGTTGTGGAGCGGCAGGCGCCGGAGAAGATCACGGAAGATCTCTTTGCCTATTGGCCCTTTGACCGGCGGGAGGCAAAAACTCAGGAGAGATTCGTCAAGACCAGCTCGGGCGTGCAGGAGAAGCTCATCATGGCGGGGCAGGCGGTGCGTTATCTCCGTCCTGATGCGGATCCCGGGCGCCAGTGGATCCGGCCTGATTTTGATCCCTCCGCCTGGGCTGAGGGCAGGAATGGGTTGGGCTATGAGGATCGCCCGGGCGATTACAAGGACCTGCTTCACACCACAATCGAGACCACGCCGAACATGCACCCCCACAGCCTCTATGTCCGCATCCCCTTTGAAGTAAAGGATCCTGAGGCATACAAGGGGCTCGCTCTTACCATGCGTTACGACGATGGTTTCGTGGCCTACCTCAACGGATCGATGGTTGGGAGCCGCAACAACCCTACCCCCCTGGCATGGAACTCCGGGGCAACGAAGCAGAAGAATGATCGGGACGCGATCAAGCCCGAACCCCTCAAGTTATCGACGCGTCGGTTGCAGTCACTTGTTCCCGGCGAGAATATCCTCGCCATTCACGCGCTGAACGGTGGAGGCGGAGATCCCAATGACACGAACACGGGATGCACCAGCAGCGACATGCTGATTATGGCCGAGCTTGTGGGCTTGCGGAAAGACGGTCATTTACCGGAGGAATTGCAACCCAGGAAACCGGGCAGGCACGATCTCGAGATCAAAAAGCCAATGATCAAGGGAAAGGTCAGCGAGGGGCCCGGGCAGTTCCGGGAGGCATATGCCTTCGAGGGTGGAAGCCTGGACATTGGAAGCAAGAATTCCTTCGCGATTGCGGATACGTCCTACACGATCAGTCTCTGGTTTGCCCGGAAACCGGATTTGGCTGACGGTCAGGCCCGGCACCTCATCTCGGCGGGCGGAAGCTCGGAACAGCAGGCCGGGTGGTCTCTCCTGATCTCGGAAGATGGCAGCGGTCTGGCCTTCCGGCTCAGTGATGGACATCGGAGGTCCGATCTGCCTGCCAAGAAGGAAGGGCTGGGAGATGGGAAGTGGCATCACGCGGCGGTCACCATTGACCGGGAGAACAGCCAGGTGCATCTGTTCATCGATGGCGAGCTCGCGGCGGAGCCGATGAATATCGAGTGGCTGGCGCAGACGGTGGGTTCCAGTTCCGGGTTGTGCATCGGGCGGAATTCGGATGCCGGGGAGCACCACCTTGGAAAAATCGACGATGTGGCGCTGTGGCGCCGGGCACTCCTGCCGGAGGAAGTCCAGAAGCTTTTTGGGGCCGGAACTTCAGCGGGAGACCTCTTCGCCACCGAGGGCGGGTAGGAGCCGCGCTTACTTTGCCCGAAAGGCCCAGAGGTGTTTC
>CAWWCX010000402.1:0-4031 GCA_963935445.1 uncultured Roseibacillus sp. | reverse complement strand
CTTCTCCAGGAAGAGTATTTCGACACCCTTGCGAGGCACGGCGTAGGACACGTCTACAACCAGTGGCAGAGAATGCCCCCCCTCGAGTCCCAACTGAAGACCCGCGCGCCGGATCGCAACACCGCACCAGTGGGGTCCCGCCTCCTACTCAAATGCGGACACGATTACAGAAATGCGGTCGAGTCCTTCGCTCCCTACGACCGCATCCAGGAACCACAGCCTGAAACCCGCCATGCCGCCGCCACACTTATCAGGGCACTCCAGGAAAACCCAAGCGGACGGAGGGGCTATCTCTACGTCAACAACCGCTTGGAGGGAAATGCCCTCGCCACCGTGGAGGCCATCCTCCAATTACTTGAATCTGAGGCGCTCTAAGCGACAGCGGCGTCTAGCTCACCATCTAAGATTCCTTCCGTGATTGGGCACCAAGGAAACGCAAGCCTACTTTTCCTCCTTGGACGCCGTCATTAATTCTTATCTTTGCGTGAAAACTTCAATGTTTGCGATGCTGCCCAACGAAAATCAAACAACTTTACCAGTTTTGGTCGATTTTCAACTCGACTTTCTGCCAAAAAATAAGATTTTCCAACCAGAAAGGCAATTTTCATGTCAACTCAACAACTAGACGGAGCTCAGGCACTCCTCAAGACCCTCGATGACTTGGGAATCGAGTATATCTTTGGCTACTCCGGGGGAGCAGCCCTTCCCATGTTTGATGCCCTTGAGACGGTAGAAACCAAGATGAAATTCGTGCTCGTGAGGCACGAACAGGGGGCCGTCCACATGGCAGATGGTTACGCTCGTGCGACCGGAAAGCCTGCGGCAGTGCTCGTGACTTCCGGCCCCGGGGCCGGCAACACGGTCACCGGACTCATGACCGCCCAGATGGACTCCGTTCCCATGATCGTCCTCACCGGTCAACAAGTCCTCTGGATGCTCGGCAAGGACGCGTTCCAGGAAGCAGACATCTTCAGCATCACCATGCCCGTGGTGAAACACAATTTCCTGGTCAAGAACACGAATGACCTTCCGCGGGTGGCCCGGGAGGCCCACTACATCGCAACCACCGGTCGTCCTGGCCCCGTCCTCATCGACATTCCCAAGAATGTTTCCCAGGACCCCTTCGACGGCGACCTCGATCCTGACGTAAACCTTCCCGGCTATCACCCAGAGCGCGCCTTCGAGATTGATGCAGATTCCGTTGAGCAGGCAGCCAGGCTCATTCAGCAAAGCCGACGCCCTGTCATTCTGGCCGGCCAAGGCTGCATGATTGCGCGTGCAGGCGAAGAGCTGCGCAAACTCTCCCATACCCTCGGCTGTCCGGTCACAACCACCCTTCTTGGCAAGGGGGTCTTCCCGGAGACCGATGAGTATTCTCTGGGCATGCTGGGAATGCACGGTACTGCGTATGCGAACAAGGCTATCGTGGAAGCGGATCTCATCCTCAACGTGGGATCCCGGTTTGATGATCGCATCATCGGGCAGGCCGACAAGTTCGGGGCCAACGCGAGCATCATCCACATAGACATCGATCCTGCGGAGATGAACAAGATGATCACTCCTGACGTTCAGATCATCGGAGACGCCCGGGCATGCCTTGTGGAGCTCAACAAGCAGGTTGAGAAACTGGACAGTGAGGAGTGGCTCAAGCACCTCGCTGGCTACAAGAAGAAGTTCCCCCTGCACTACAAGAAGCAGGGCGGCCTGCGCATGCAGCAGGTCATCGACGAGCTCTACAATCTGACGAATGGTGAGGCCATCATCTCTACGGACGTGGGACAGCACCAGATGTGGGCTGCCCAGTTCTATAAGAATGACGCGCCCTACCGCTGGCTTTCCTCCGGAGGCGCGGGCACGATGGGCTTCGGTTTTCCGGCCGCCATTGGCGCGCAGTTCGCATGTCCCGACGCTCTGGTCGTCGCCATCGTGGGAGATGGTGGGTTCCAGATGACGCTCTTTGAGCTGGCCACCGCAGCCCTGCACAAGCTGCCACTCAAGATTCTCGTTCTCAACAACCACTACCTCGGAATGGTCCGGCAATGGCAGGAACTCTTCTTTGACGACCGCAAGAGCGGTGTCGACCTGGAGGGCAATCCCGATTTTGTCAAATTGGCCGCCGCCTACGGCATCCAGGGCTTCAACATCAAGCGACCCGCTGATGTAGGGCGCACCTTGCAGAAGGCTCTCGACTACAATGAGGGGCCCTGCCTCATCCACGCCGAATGTCACAAGACCGACAATGTCTTCCCCATGATCCCAGCCGGAGCGGCTCTTGAAGACATGCTGATCGAACCACCCAAAGAGAAAATGGCCAAGCCGGTTGGCTCGACCTAGCCTCAAGCTGGTCACCTGTCCCTGAGATCCTCAGATGACGAACTTCCCGACTCCTGGAACCTGACACTTTTCTTCCCATGGCCAGAGCAATAGTCACTACCGATACGCCCCTCGCGCAGAGCCCCGAAGAGGTTCTTCATACCCTCTCGGTATTCGTGAACAACAAGGCAGGCGTTCTCATGCGGATCTGTCAGGTCTTTGCCAGACGAGGCTACAACATCGAATCCCTCGTGGTCTCTCAGGGGCGTGACCCCCAATACAGCCGAATGACCATCGGCCTGAAGGGGGCTCCCGAAGGACTCGAGCAGATCATTAAGCAGGTGAACAAGCTTATCGATGTGATCCATTGCTACGAACACACACCCGCTGACGCCGTGGTGAAAGAGATGCTGCTCATCAAGTTTATCGCCGACGATGCCCAGCAGCGGACCGACGCCCTCCAGATCATCGAGCACTTCAACGGCAAGACCGTCGATCTCACTCCCAATTCCATGGTAGCGATGATCACCGGAGACTCCCCCAAGGTGGATGCCGCGGTCGGCATGCTCGGCCAATTCGACATCATCGAGACGGTCCGCACCGGCAAGGTGGTCATGGCCCGGGGAGAACAGGCCACCTGATACGCGCCCGGGCCCTTACCCGCGGAAATGCCCGACGATTTCCTGGACGGCGGGCGGAATGGCGGCCAACCGACCGGGCCTGTCCTGCGCCCCGTCGACGGGCTTCGTATCAGGCCAGACGACCGGGAAGCCTCAATCAGGGGGAGGGGTGGACTGGAACCTTGACCGTTGCCTCCGGGACCGGGAGAGTTCCCGTTCCACGATGCAAATTCATCTCGCCCTCTGCTGGCTCGCCCTCCTCGCCACCCCGCTATTCGGCTCCGTCCCTGCCACCGTCCCGGTAGGAAACCCCGGGAACCATGCGGACGGGACCGGCTATGGCGCAGTGTCCTACCGCTACCTCATAGGTAAATACGAGGTCACCAACGAGGAATACTGCGCCTTCCTGAATGGTGTTGCCTCCAGAGACCCCCACGAACTGTACGACGGACGCATGTCCGGAGAACATGGCGGGATACTTCGCTCGGGCTCCCCGGGCAGCTTTACCTACCGGACCAAGAAGGCCGGGGCCCGCAAACCAGTTAACTTCGTGACGTGGGAGTCCTGTGCTCGCTATGCCAACTGGCTCTCCAATGGTGGTGGGAAGGGAGACACCGAGAATGGTAGTTACCAGATCAGCGGCAGCTCCATAACGACTCCCGATCATGCCCAGCTGGCCAAAGGAAAAACCGTCAAGTGGGTTATCGCGAGTGAAAACGAGTGGTACAAGGCCGCCTACTACGATCCGAAAAAGAAGGGCTACTGGCCATATGCCGTAGCCGGCGGCAACCCTCCCAGCTGCAACATCAACAGTGGAGGAATCCAGGCGGCCGGCTCCTATTCCTCCGCGCGAAGTCCCTACGGCACTTTCGACCAGAATGGCAACCTGTGGGAATATAATGAAAGCAGAGCGAGCGGGAAAGTCGGCCTTCGCGGAGGGTCCTACTTCATCAATGACAACGCCTCCTACCTCAGATCCTCAACCCGCTACGATGTCCTCAGTGCCAAGTGGCCCAATTATGGATTTCGCGTCGCAGCCCTCGGAGTTGGGAACTGTCTCTTATACACATCTGACGCTGCCGACGATATGCAGTGTGT
>CAWWCX010000401.1:0-4033 GCA_963935445.1 uncultured Roseibacillus sp. | reverse complement strand
CTGTCAGTGCTTCCCTGGGGTCGTGCCTCACCTGGGATCATGATGTGTTCGCCGCACTGATCCGGGATCAGGGGGGGCGCACCGCCTTCGGCGAGCCCATGCTGGATGCAACCCGGTCCTACCTCGGTTCGGCGCGGGGGCCCTCCCGGGGTCGCGATGGCAATATTCACCGTGGCCATCCATGCGAGGGACTACCCGCCATGATCAGTCACCTCGGCGCCATGGTGTCGGTCGTAGCCGGCATGCTCTTTGCCCGGCGCCTGCAGGGGCGCCTGGATGGCGTGGTGGGAGCCGCAAGTATCGGTGATGGGGCAACCTCCACCGGAGCCTTTCATGAGGGAATGAATCTGGCGGCGGTCGAGAACCTGCCGATGGTCGTTCTCCTGTCCAACAACCAATTTGCCTACTCGACTCCAAACGAGCGCCAGTTCGCCTGTGACTCCCTCGTTGACAAGGCTATCGGCTATGGCGTGACGGGACACGAGGTGGACGGCACGGACCTGCTCGCCTCACTGGAAGTGGTTTCCAAGGCTGTCCAGAGCGCCCGGGAGGGGCAGGGTCCTCAGCTTGTTGTCGCAAACCTGCTCAGGCTCAGCGGACACGGCGAACATGATGACGCCTCCTACGTCCCGGAAGAACTGAGGAAGTCCGCTCTGGGTAGAGACTGCCTAGAGGTTGCCGAACAGCAACTCCTTGCCGGCAGCTACATCACCGAGGCTGAACTCATCCAGTGGAAAGAGGAAGCGGCCGAGGAGGTTCAGGCCGCCGTTGCGACCGCTCAGCAGGAACCCGGACCGGACCCCTACGAGGAGGACTGGAAAGTCTATGCCTCCCCTGACCTCAATCCGGCAGACTGATGGGAGAAGTCACCTATATTGACGCAATTCGCGAGGCCCAGCACGACCTCCTTGCCAGGGACGAGCGGGTCTTCATCTACGGTCAGGACGTTGGGGCCTTCGGAGGCGCCTTCAAGGCCACCCATGGGCTGCAAGAACTGTTTCCGAATCGGGTTATCGACGCGCCGATCAGCGAGGATGCCATGATCGGGCTGGCGGTCGGTGCAGCGATCGAAGGCATGCGCCCCATCGTGGAAATGCAGTTCGCGGACTTCTCCTCGGTGGGATTCAACCAGATTGTCAACCAAGCCGGCACCCACTTCTACCGTACGGGCGTCCCGGCACCTATCACGGTGCGGCTTCCGTCCGGTGGCACACCGGGCTCCGGCCCGTTCCACAGCCAGATGATGGAGAGCATATACGCCTACTATCCCGGCCTCGTCATCGTCACCCCGGCCACCGTGGCCGACGCGTATTCCATGCTCCTGGACGCCGTGGCGCTCGATGATCCGGTCCTCTACTGCGAGCACAAGTTCCTCTACCGCTGGTTAAAAGCCGATGACCTCAAACAACAGGACGAGCACCTGCCCATCGGCCGGGCTCGAATCGTGCGTCCGGGCAAACACGCGACCGTCGTGACCTACAGCGCGATGGTTCACGAGGCGTTGCGGGCGTCTGACAGCCTGGCGGAGGAAGGCTGGGAAATCGAAGTGGTCGACCTGCGTAGTGTGAAGCCCCTCGACACGGATACGGTGATTGCCTCCGTGGCGCGAACGGGACGCCTGCTCGCCGTCGGGGAAGCCTTTCCGTGGGGCGGAGTGACCGCCGAAGTTGTCTCCCGCGTGACCAGCGACGGGTTTCACCTTCTGGACGCCCCCCCTCAACGCCTGAACTCGCGGGATACGCCCGTTCCCTATCACCCAAATCTCTGGGAATCCCATCGTCCGACCCTGGAATCCATTTCGGCGGCCATACGGGACCTGCTCAGACTGTAGCCTTATCATCGAGAGATCATGCCGGAAGTCCCCATCCTCATGCCCCAGCTCGGCGAATCGATCGCAGAGGCCACCATCATCCGTCTCAATATCAAGGTGGGGGACGAAGTCGTCGCTGACCAGGAGGTCATCGAGGTCGAAACCAATAAGGCGACCATGGACGTCACCACCCTCTGCGGAGGAACAGTGCGTGAACTTCTCGTGGAAGAGGGGGTCAGTTACCCGGTGGGAACGACCCTGGGGCTCCTCGATGTCACTGAGGAGGAGGCCGCCCGGACCGGAGTGCAGGGCAGGGGAGCGGAGCCATCCGCGAGCGAAGCCCCACCCTCCCAGGCCGAGGAGGCGCAGGCACACTTTGCAACGCCAGAGGGCGGGGGGCGCGAGCCTCGAAAGATCGAACCGAGCATCCGGGGTTTTGCCGTGCCTGCCGGCATGAAGGGGGCTCATTACCTTTCGCCCCGCATGAAGGCACGCATGGACGAGCTGGGACTGCGGGCTGCGGACATTTCCGCGATCGTGGGAAGCGGCTCAGGAGGACGGGTCACCGTGGAGGATCTCGAACAGTTCCTCGAGTATATCGACACCTGGCCCAGCAGCCAGGCCTCGCCCATGCGACTCTCCGTCGCGGATTCAATGCGCAGGAGCTGGAGCCGCCCGCTCGCCTCCGTCGGGCGGCCGGTCGCGCTGGACAATCTTCTGGCCTACCGAAAGAGCCTCGCCCCCAAGCCTCCCCTTACAATTTTTATCCTGCGGGCTTTCGCCAAAGCCCTGGCCGAGGAACCCGCTTCCGCCGGCTACCTGATCGGCGAACACATCGTGCATCCACGAGCCTTTGACATCGGGGTGGCCGTGCAAGTCGAAGACGGAGTTCTCGTCCCGGTCCTCAGGAAGGTTGACACCCTGACGGTGGCTCAGTTGATGGAGGAATACCTTGATCTGGTAAGCAGGGCCCGGGAGCGTCGTCTCCCCGAGGATAACATCGGTGGCGGGATTGCCACCGTAACCAATTTCGGCACCTTTGGACTGGTCTGGGGAACCCCTATTCCTCTACCGAGTGAGACCCTGATTCTGGGAATCGGCGCCGGTGTCAAGAAACCGGTCTGGAACGCAGAGGAGGAACGATTCCTGCCTGTCACCGAGGCGGATCTCGTCCTCACCTTTGACCACCGGGTGGTGGACGGAGGAGGGGCCGGCATGCTCCTCAATCGTATCGCCGAACAGCTGCAGGAGCCCGAAAACCTCTAGCTGCTCCAGCGAGAGGCTCCTCGCTTTGTTCCACCAATGAGTGGGAGATAGGCTTGCCACACACCGCGGGTTCTATTCCTATCAGGCCATGAAAACTCGCACTCCTTCGCCCATGATCCGCTGCGTGTTCGCCATCCTTGCTGGCACGGTCGCCCTGCAGGCAGAGTTGCGGGAATTCACAGACGTCAAGGGACGAAAGATTACTGCCGAATTCCTGGGCTTGGCCGGTCAGGACAAGGTCAACCTCCGGATGGAAGCCGGAAAAATGGTGACCGTCGACCTGAACCGCTTGAGCCAGGCCGACCAAGCCTACATTTCCGGGCACCCGGCATCCAAGCTCACTCCCATCGAACTGCCTGAAAAAGCCCTCATCGCAGTGAAGGACTGGAATGAGAGACTCCAGCGGGACGAGAGCTACTTTATCACCGCCACGGGCCAGCGGGCGTTCCGGCGGGCAATCAGGAAGATTCACTTCGAGGGATACGCCAGCGGACTGTGGCAATACGCTGTCGTCGAAGGCCCCAACCTCGGGATTCTTGACGCGAAGGGCATGGCCTCTTTCGGGGTCTCGAGGGCCGGCCCTCCCGGACTGGAGCCCGGGGCGACCGATGCCCCGATTTTCATTGGGCGATACGGAACCCGGGACTCTGCCTATATCCAGTATCTCCGAAAGGACGGGCAGCCTTTTATCCGTAGCAAATATGCAGATGGCAGGCCGTTCAACAGTGAACGCGCCTGGGTCAACCTCGAAGCCGGTGATCGTCCCGATGGAGGACAGGGAGGCACCTGGACCCTGATCGATTACCGAGGAAATCTTCTGCACGCCTATGAAGACCTCGAAGTCCAGGATTTCTCGGAAGGACGCGCCGGGGTCGCGATCGACGAGCGTGCCAGCCAATGGCGCATCATTGACACGGATGGCGAGGAAATCGCCGCCGGCCCATTCCGCCGGGTCGG
>CAWWCX010000400.1:0-4043 GCA_963935445.1 uncultured Roseibacillus sp. | reverse complement strand
CGGTCTCGTGGGCTCGGAGATGTGTATAAGAGACAGCTGCGGGACATAGCCAATGTTCCGGTCGCCCGGGAGCCGGGCCGTGACGTCCTGCCCGGCCACCAGCACGCGGCCTCCCGCTGGCCGGCGTAGTCCACAGATGATCTCAACTACCGTGGTCTTGCCGCAACCGGTCGGCCCCATGAGGACCGCGTAATCACCGTCCTTGACCTTGCAACTCACATCCGAAAGCGCGAAACCATCGACTTTCCATGAAACATTCTGCAATTCGATCATGACTCCCTCCCTACCAACGCTCTCCCAGCAGGCGCATCGCCACCAGAACAACCATCGCAAATAAGACCATCAGCAAACTTACTCCGATCGCTCCCTCGAGATTCCCGACGCTGAGCTCCAGCCAGACCGTGGTGGGAAGCACCTCCGTCCGCATCCGGGTGGCCCCCGCAAAAACAAGCACCGGTCCGAATTCACCCAGGCTCCGGGCCCAGGCTACGCTGGCAGCTGCAACCATTCCCTTCCCCGCCGCCGGCAGGGTCACCCTCCACATTGCCCCTCCCCGCGAGCAACCAAGCGTCATGGCCACATCCTCCGGTCGACAGGAGAGCTGATCAAAAGTGCTCCGCATCGTCCGGATCGCAAACGCTGCCCCGATAACGAATTGCGCGAGCACAACCCCGAATACGGTGTACGTGAAGGGAATTACCGCGTCAACCGCACCGCCGATGCGGGTCTGGAACAGAATCAGCAGGCACAATCCGATCACCATCGGCGGGAGAACAATGGGAATATCCAGGATCGACTCAATCAGGGCCTTGCCAAGGAAGTTCCTGCGCGCAAGGAGATACCCGATCGGCACAGCCACAACGAGGGAGAGGAGTGCGGTCAGGGAGCAGGTGAGCAGGCTGAGGTAGATGGAGTGCTGAATCTCGCGTGACTGCAGGGCCGCAAGCAGGTCACCGGGAGTGCTGTGCACAGCCGTGGCAACCAGCATCGCTATGATGAAGAGGACATATCCGCCCGTGGCGAGCCCCAGGAGGGACCAGAAGCGGGAGTTTCGATCCCGCACGAGACTCACCAGAAAGTGGATGATGCCCGTAACAATTCGCGCCAGGTGATCCATGCTACCTCTTTGTGGGCTGACGGAGCCAGGGCGGAATCTCCAGTTCCGCACTCCTGACAGGCGTTTGATCCTCGATCCACTTGAATCCACTGGCCTCGAAGCGAGCCCGGTTCTTTTGCAGGCAGGCCAGCAGGCGCTGCGCCAGGAGCCTTCGCGGCGAGTTTACCCGCACTGCGAAGGGCTGCACCGCGCGAGCGCCCTCGTGGTCGATCCTGATGAAGTCGAGGTGCTTCTCCGCCAGCTTGTAGTTGACCTCGTAAACGATGACTGCGTCGAGGCTCCCGGTGCGGATCTGGTTGATAAGAAGGTCGGCGGTGGGAACTTCCGCGCGCACGTTCCTGCGAATTGCGTCATGCAGGGCCGACTTCTTCAACATTCCCTGGGTCATGAATCCCAGGGTGGACTGCTGGGCGTTGTTCACCCCTACCCGCAACCCCGGGCCGGCGAGGTCCGCCAGGCTCCCGATCCCCTTCGGGTTTCCCTTCGGGACCGCTATTCCGATCACCGTCTCAGTCAGCAGCACGGCCTCAGGAAAGGTCTCTTCCACCGGAGGGACAAAGCAGAGGTCGCAGGCATAGTAGGCATCAGGAAATTTGGGCTTTGCGGTATCCTGCATCGCCTCCATCGCCGCACACAGGACGCCGCAACCATTGAAGGTTGTCTCAACCGCAACCCCCTCGCGCTCGATGAACTCTTTAATAGTCTCTTCCACCGCCGGCCGGTTCACCCCCCCACTGTACAGGATAAGGGTCGGCTTCGACTCCCACTGGTCTCCCTGAATGGCCTCAAATTCCATCTCCGAGAAAATCCTGTTACCATGCTCGGGGGCACTGAGATAGCGGGCAAACTTGAGCGCCGAGGCTGGCACCTCCGAAGCGCTGAGAACGGAAACCGTCACCTTGTCCTTGTGGGCCGAAAACTCCGGCAGGGTCACCGCTTCGAGTGCGTCAAACTGGGAAACCGTGGAGTTCCAGATGATCGCCGCATCGACCGCCCCGAAAGCGAGATCCGCGGCAAGCTCCATCACGGTCGTCTTCGTGACAGCCACCTTCTCAAGCAGCTCCTCCCAGCGATCTCCAATCACCGTCCGGGTGGCCTTCCCAATGCTCGCGGTCTCCTTGTTGCCCACCGCCACCATGACGTCCTCCCGGAAGAGGTCTTCCATGCTCCGGATCCCTTTCGGGTTTCCGTTCGGAACCGCAATGACAGGATACTGGTGGGCGAGCGGCAGCACCTCCTCGATCAAGCCCTTTTCACGCGCGAGATCGATCGCGTGCTCGTCCGCCGCGATAAAAAGGTCTCCTTTCGGAGCATTCTCAATCTGGCTCAGGAGAGCAACCGTGCCGCCAAAGTTGAAATTGACCTTCACCCCGTACTCCTCCTGGTACTTTGCCGCGATCGCCTCGGCCGGCTTCTTCATGCCCGC
This sequence comes from uncultured Roseibacillus sp., assembly GCA_963935445.1. GTDB lineage: Bacteria > Verrucomicrobiota > Verrucomicrobiia > Verrucomicrobiales > Akkermansiaceae > Roseibacillus_B. Next base: position 1,500 of record CAWWCX010000400.1, on the reverse strand, counting down.
CGCGCAGTAGACCGTAATGACCCGGGCGTTCGCGGTGCTCTTCCGGTCCTTGAGGTAGGTCCAGACCAGCGCGGCACTCAGGAGAACGACGGCAGAGGCGATTGCGATGAGGGCTTTCATACGCTACGTGGTAGTCATTGTCTGGGAAGACAGGGGAATCAACTTCCTTTCACTCCGGATACACTTCCGAGGGCACAGCACAGTGCGAGAACGCCGGCGAGGGCCACCAGTCCGCCGATCAAGGGACCCGCTGCAGGATGGGCCTTCAGGAACCCGGCGTTGGGATTGCTCGGCAACGCGCTATCATCCTGTTCGCTGTCCATCCTGACCACTTCGACCCTCGGTTCCTCATCGGCAGTCCCTCCGTCGTTCCGCCCGGGCCTGGCGCCCGCGGTTTCCTCAGAAGAGTTCCGATCGGCCTGCATCTGGGCGTCCTGGAGCGCTTCGTCCCAATCCACGGCGAGGGCAAGATCCCATCCTGGATTCTGAACCTTCACCCGGCAGGAACAGGCTCCCAGAAGGAAGAGAGAAACTTCATCCAGTCCTTCGTCATCAAGACTGCTGGAGGGCCATGCACCAAGAACCCTGCCCCTGCCGAAGACCACCCCTCCAAATGGCTCACGCTTCCCTGTGTCCGGGTTTTCATTGAGAAGTTCGCTCTCGGGACCCGCCAGCATGCGCAGAAAGACCTGCTCACGGGGGTCATCATGTGCGACCTTGAGAAAGGAAAAGCCTACTCGGAGTTCCGGGCCGGGACCGAGCTTGCTGTCCGGGTCATTGGGATCCTGCTCTGGAATTGCCGCCACACTCTGCAGGTAATCGAGGCGCTCCGTCATGCGCTCCTCGAGGATCCTGTCCGCTTCTTCATCTCCACTTGTAACCATGATCCAGACCATTGACTCGCCCGACAGGATACGCTGCGCCAGCTCCTGCCGGACCGGCGAGATGAACAGGTTTCCTGCCGTCTCATCTAGCGTGCCACTCCAGACCACCGAACCTTTCCGCGGGAGCAGCAGGCGCGCAGGCGCCCCGGCATCCTCAAGAGGCTGAATGCGCACCTCCGTCCCCGTTTTTTCCAGAAGCTCCAGCAAACTCGTGGCTGCCTCGCTTGTCATCCACTCTTCCGGGGCCTCCAGTCGGTAAGGATCCCCGGGCCAATGATCCAGCGCGTAGCGAAAGACCGGGACCGTACAGGCGGAAGAGACGCCTCCTGCAAGACCCGCGATCATCGCCAGCCTGATAATTCCTTGGGTGATACTCATCTTTGATTTCCCTGTTTGCCAAAGCGATGGACCTTGCCGTCCTTCGTTGCCACAAAAAGACTGCCATGCGCAACGGCCATGCCATCCCAGACCGGAAGGGCATCCAGCTTGAGCTCACGCTTCTGCTCTCCGGATGACACCGAGACCGCAAGCAACTTGCCGCCGGCCGCCCCCTTCAGGGCCGCGTTCTGGTCCGCGAGCACCTTCTCGACCTCCCGGTCTTCCGCCATGATCCGTT
>CAWWCX010000399.1:0-4045 GCA_963935445.1 uncultured Roseibacillus sp. | reverse complement strand
GCGGGAAAAACCACCGTGATGAACATGATCCTGGGACTCACGATACCCAATAAGGGGTCCATCACCGTATTTGGACAGGATCTGCAGAAACACAGGATCGACATCCTCAAGCGCACCAACTTCTGCACTACCTACGCTAACCTGCCATCCAACCTCAAGGTCTGGCAAAATCTGCGGGTTTTTGCAGGGCTCTATGGCATCCGGAATCCCAGAGAGAAAATCAATGAACTTCTGGAGCTCCTCGAAATCTCCCACCTGCGCAACAGCATCACCGGCCGGCTCTCGGCCGGGGAAGGAACACGGGTCAACCTTGCCAAGGCGCTCCTCAACAAGCCCGAGCTTCTCCTCCTCGACGAACCCACGGCCTCACTCGATCCCGACATCGCCGACAAGGTCCGGAAACTCGTCCGGCGCCTGCAGCAGGAGAGCGAACCCGCCATCCTTTATACTTCACACAACATGCGAGACATCGAGGAGGTCTGCGACCGCATCCTCTTTCTGCACAGTGGCAGGATCCTTGCCTCCGGCACTGCTGATGAAATCAAGGAGCGTTTCGCCGGCAAGGACCTCGACGATGTCTTCATCAAGGTGGCAAGGAACGAGATCGAGGCTCTGCATTTGTAGTCACAAGTCCCCTCCGATTCATCGAGGCACTCCTTCGCGGGAAGCTCATCAGCGAGAAGAAGGCCCGCCAGCTCCTGAACTGAAAACACAGCGGCTTCAGTCTCGACGCCGGAGACCGTGCCCAGAGAGCGTCGGGTCGTCGACAGCCTGCCGAGCATCTGCCACGCGCCACCAGCTGTGCCCCCCCGGGACCACCTACCCCCAATTACCAATAACCCGAAACTACTTGCTCACCGCCCTCCCGAAAGTGTTCGTCCCCGCTTCCAGCAACACCTCAAACGTCTCGGTGGAATCGTCCGCGGTCAGCAGCGATCCGGGAACGGGCTCGAAGGTTCCGAGGGCGTTGTCGGTTTCGAACTCGTAGTCGAGGCCCGGGACGGTCGAGATCGTTACGGTCATGAGGGGATTCGTGAGCGGATCGAATCCGGGCGCCTGGCTTGATGGAGAGCAAGCGGAAGTAGTCCGTTGGATCGTAGAGGCTTGTCATGTTCCCGATCTCCTCCGCATCGGGAGAGCCATCGCCATCCGTATCAACCATCGAGCAATCGACCCCGGTGAGGACACGACGCCCGTGTATGACATGTCGATCATCGGCGACTGCACCGACATCGACGAGGCTGCCGCCTGCGACCCCTGGGTCATGGCACTGGCCCCGGGGGTAGCGCACGCCCACCAATACGATCGTGAAAGAGATACGGATCTCCTGACTGACGACAATCTCGAGGGCTCCTCGAGCTTCACCGATTGGGAACGCGAGCAATGAGAGAGGCGCTCAGCTCAGATCGCTTTGAGCCGTGGGAATGCGCCGAGAAAACGCGGACGCTCTTCTGCGCCGCAACGCTGCCAAACCTCCCAGGCCGATCAACAGCATTGAAGACGGCTCGGGAATGGGAGTATAATCAACCGTAAGCATAGGCCGAAATGGGTGGCCACTAAAGTCGGGGACAAAATTTGCAAATGTAGCACTTGAAGCAGGGAAATTGCTGCTCGCAACACCCGCAAATCCATACAGATTACCGGCATTATATTGCGCGACAAAAGATGTTGTCACATCCCACTCATAGTTCACTACACCTGTTGGCGAAGAAGGTGTAAATGTCACCGTATCATCGGCCACGCCGAGCCGGTCAAAAGCACCGTCAAAGGTATAGCTTCCGGTCGTGGCCGTTGCGCCGGGGCCGTTCCAGGCCTGGCCGGCCTGACGATTGGCCCAACTGGCTTCTGACTGTTTATACGGTACCAGCAGGCCGTAAACAGAGACATCGAGCGAAGTAGTCCCGTCAAAGCCGAGCTCGATTAAGCCCAATGTTAGCGTTGCAGAGTTGATCGTCGCACCTGCCGGCAAATCCAAGTTATCAAACCTCAACAAACTTACATTGTTACCTGCAGAACCGCCCATAACTATAAGCTGATTGCCGACACCGGTATTTTCTCCAATCCGACCGTTATCAGCCCCCGTGTAAGCTACCCCGGGGAATGCACTCTCACGAAACTGAACGACAACAGCACTCGCTTGACTGCTTACCCCAAGCATGGTCACTGCAACCAACAAAACCATTATTTCCTTTTTCATTCTTGCTGTAGTTTACTTTTTGCGGGGTGTTCCTGCGGAAGTTGTTGAGTGGATCGGAGAGGGGGAAAAATGAGGGTGCGTAATGAGAGATGTGCATGGTGACGGATGGGTCGCTGGGTTGGCAAGGGGGTTTTCGCAAAAAGTGGAAACCACCTGAAAATGAGGCATTTTGGGGGCGCAAAAAAAGCTTCCGCACAGCCGATTCGTTGTCTTTATCAAGGTGGCCCGCAACGAGATTGAGTCGCTCCACCTCTACAACGAGGCATTCCTGAACCCCCGGGACCAACCCTTTCGCCCGGGGCCTCAGCGCTCAGCATACGTTCAAACCCCGAGCAACCTCATATCTTTGGAGCTGCTCCCAAAATCCTCTACATCTATGTCATGCCTGTGCAAGAGCTCCAGGTAGAGGTTGCAGAGCGGGGTATCGTCCTTGAGAACAGTGTGCCCCTCGTGTCGATACCCACCCCCGGCGACAATAGTGGGCAGGTTGTGGCATGTATGATTGGAGGCGTCGCCGAAGTTGCTCCCGATCACCACCGTAGTGTGGTCCAGCAACGTACCATCCTCCTCCTTGATTTCATCCAGCTCGGATAGGAAACGGTTGAGATGCTTCACAATATCGATCTCGATCCGGCTCAATTTCGCGAGCACATCGGCTTTGCCCCCATGGTGAGACAGGGTATGCCATCCGCCGGTCGCTCCGGGCACGCTGATCGCCCCATAGATCCAGTCCAGTGAAACCGTGATCACCCGCGTCGAATCGGTCTGGAAAGCAAGCTTCGCCAGTTCGAAAAGATTCCTGACCTTGGTTGAGAAAGCGAATTCCTGGTCGTTACTCAGGGTGTCGGCAACATCTGGCTTCTGCGCTTTGAGCCAGAATTCCTCGTGCGCCAATTGCGCCTCAAGCTCCGTAACCACAGCGCGGTAGGAATCAATCTTTCCCTTGTCCCCTCCACTCTTCGTGAGCTGCTCCATGTCGCGATAAAGACTCGCGACGATCTGCTGATCATTCTTAATCTGCACCCGCTTCGCCGAGAGATCCTCTTCCCCGAAGAGCTTGTCGAAGATCAACCGCTCATCGTGCATCGGCGGAATGGCCACCCCTCGATCGTTCCAGGAACACCCCCAGCCGCGATCGTAAATGCTGAACGAGAGAAATGGAAAACGTGTGTCTCCACCCATCTCGCGCGCCAATACCTGGTCGAGCGAAATGCTGTTCACGAAGTTTGTGGCCTCGGGGCACGGCATTCCGGTGAGAAACGACTTCTCCGAGTCGTGATTGCTCGTGTCCATCCCCGGGTGGAACAGATTCTGGAAGACCGTCATCTTCTCCTTAACTGCCAGATCCTTGAGATACCGCGAGGTCGCGAGATCCCCCCGTTTGACCGGGAAAAAGTTCGTTTCATAGAACCCGAGCGAGTTGCAGATGAAAATAATCCGCTTGGGCGGGGGCTTCGCCCCGGAGGAGGTGGCAGCCCGCGCGTTCAGCGACTGCAGCGCCAATGGCAGCGCCGCTCCAAACTTCAGAAACGCTCTCCGATTGCAGGGGCTCATTATTTCGCTTCGCTCAGGGAATTCTCCAGCACCTCCGTCAGGAGGGTCTTCAAGCGGCCGTTCTCCGGCTTCCGCCCGAGAAACTCCCACAAGTGAACACGCTGAACAAGGTCCGGTTTGTGGCCATTGGCATACTCAAAGAACTTCTTTGCAAAGTTATAGGCGATCCTGCGCTCGTCGGCGAGGAGGACCTTCTTCAATCCAAAGATATCGGTAAATTCGTCACCATTAATCTCGCCCGAGGCGTCCACGGAACCTCCCATCTTGAAATACCCCCTGGGACGATACTGAAAC
>CAWWCX010000398.1:0-4055 GCA_963935445.1 uncultured Roseibacillus sp. | reverse complement strand
ACACTGCATATCGTCGGCAGCGTCAGATGTGTATAAGAGACAGAACTATGACGGAGTCGCTGTCAGTACCACCGGTGTGCTCTGGTATTCCATCTTCTCCTTCCCCACCACCTTCCCCGACTACACCAAGTTCACCATCGACATCGATGCCGCCCTTGCGAAGCACAACCTCGCCGACGCTGACCGCATCCTCATCCGCTTCAACCAGTTCGACAACAACCAGGCCGGGGCCGACGGCATTGCAATCGACAACATCGCCCTCTACTCCGACCGCGATCCCGAAATGACCATCGAGCTTCCCAGCGGAAATCCGGTAATCGACGGGCAGAGTACGATTCGTTTTCCCGATGTCGGAACGGACACCAACCACACAATCGATCTCACAGTCTACAACACCGGAGTCTCCGATCTCGAGGCATTCGCCTTTTCCATGAGTGGCGAACACGCCGAGGACTTCACCGTTTCACAGCTCCCGGATGCAATCCCGCCTGGTGAAAGTGGCACTCTGACCGTTCAGTTCATCCCGAGTGTCCTCGGCCCACGGACCGCCAGTTGCACCATCACAAGCAACGACCCGGACACCAGCCCCATCCTCTTCAACCTGGAAGGCAATGGAATCCAGCCCGAGATATTCTCGATTCTCCTGCCTGATGCTGCCGAACAGACTTCCCTCAGCAACGAAGCCGTCCGCGCGCAGGAGCGGACGGTCCAATTCGTCTACGGGGAATCCATTCTCAAAGACCTCCCTGCAGGTTCAACCATCACTTCCATGGCCTTCCGTCTCAATGGCGGCGCCGCCAATGACTGGCCATCTGCCGACCTCAGCTGGAACAACTACGATGTGCAGCTCAGCACGAGCAATTATCCACCCGGACAACTCAACGACTTTTTTGGGGAGAATATCGGAGACAACGTGGTCTCCGTGCGCAGCGGCCCTCTTACCATCAACAGGAATAGCTTCACCGGCGGGTCCAATCCCAACACCTTCGGTGCGCAAATCGCCTTCACGACCCCTTTCGTTTATCCTGGAGGACCCCTTCTCGTCACGATCCGGCATGATGGCAACAGCTCCTCACACGCCCTCCTTGATGCTGCGCCTGATACCACCGGCGCAATACAGGGAATCTGGTCGCATGATGCCAATGCCTACACCGCAGCGACCAGAAGCTCCGGCGGACGCTCCCCTGTGGCCCTCTTCAGCGTTAACCCCCCGAGCAAAGGCCAGTTCACGGCATGGAAAGAAACCAGTTTCGACACCAGCCAGCTCGACAACCCTCTTATCAGCGGGCCCGGGGCCGACCCGGACCGCGATCGCGTGCCCAATCTCCTTGAGTATATTTTCGACCTCGACGCTCTCGACTTCGACCAGCAGCCGTGGAAACCCCTTCTCCTCGAGAACAACGGGAACAGCTATCTTGCCATCACCTTCAGCCTGCCCGAGGAATTCTCCGAAGATGCCGTTCTCGTCGTGGAAGAATCACAGGACCTCGGGCTGGACGACCCGTGGATTCCCATCGCCACCAAGAATGGCACTCGCAACTGGGTAACCACCGGCGGGAGTATCAGCCAGTCGCCGGCTGTGGGCGGACGAGTCTCCGTCACGGCCCGCTCTGCCACTCCCATCAATGCCCCCCGCGGGAGCGGCTTCCTCCGTCTCAGCGCCCGGATTCCCTGATTTCAGGGACTCTCTTTCCCGGACCGTTTCGCTACCCGCGCCTTGATCGGAGCGTAGGGGTCCACGGGACCGACGGTCGGGTCCACGTAGTGCGCCAGATCACGCATGGCGATCACGGTGCAACCCTGCTCTTTCAGGTAGCGCATGTGCTTCCTGAATTCATCCGGTTTACAACTGACCCACGAATGATCCAGCGCTGGCACACCGTGATAGCAGAGCACGGCGACCTTGCCATCACGAGCTTGCTCCACCGCCCACACCAGGTCCTCGAACTGCCAGTCCGGACCGGCGTAGCCAGTGGTGGGCACAAGGAGAGGGTGGTCCTCTCCCGGGACATAAACCGGACCCCGTGCCCCCCGGCCCCCATCCCTGAACTCGGGACCAACTCCCCGACGGGCGAACTGGTAACCCAGTCCCATGAGCACCTCCACGCAGGCGAGATTGTTGCCAAAGCCCGGATAACAGAAAGTCACCGGTTTCGGAATCCCGTGCTCTGCGCAACGCTTCTCGATGTGAAGAAGCTCCTCCTTCATCGCCTCCTTGGAAAGTCGAGGCATGTGGGGGTGAGTCTTCGTGTGATTTCCAATTTCAAATCCCATCTCATGCAACTCCACAATCTCCTTCCAGGTGACATAGTGCTTCTTGTTGTGCAGAAAACCCAGCCCCTCGGTCACGTAAAAGGTCGCCCCGAAACCATGCTTCCTGATTTCGTCGGCCACGAAACCCCGGTCTGACTTGTTACAATCGTCAAAGGTAAGGACGACCAGCTTGTCGGGAATCCTCTTCAAGTCTGAAACCGATCCTCTGGCGGCCTGCTCCTGCCCCCGGCTGCTGGGAGCCGCCATGCACAACGTGAGGCCCACGACCCCCGGAAAAAACCATGTCATCCCAGTCTGCTCTCACTCCCACCCGCCCCTGTCAATCACGCAACTCCTTTCCGGCGACAAGCATGGGGCCCCTCCGTGGCATCAGTTGCCTGGGAGGGCCCACGAATCCCACACCGCCTTTCCCGCACCGTGTCAACTTGATGCCAGCGCGAGATGGCCTTATGCTGTCAGATTGAGAGCCCACGCTCACCTCGTGCGGTGATCACCATGGACCCAACCGCTGCAACGACCCGTTTCCCGCCTCCCCTCTTGTAATGCCCATGACCTATCAGGAAAGCCTCCTCGCCCTCAACCTCCTTCCCGGGTTGGGACCAATCCGCATACGTCGTCTTCTCGATCGTTTCCAAACCGCAGAGAGCGTCCTCCAGGCCCGGGAACGCCAGATAAACGCCGTTGAGGGCATTGGCCCGAAAATCGCCGCGACCATCAGTAACTGGCAGGACCACGTTGACCTGCAAGGGGAACTCTCCTCCATCCGCGAGCGCGGATTGTCCCTTCTCACTCCAGAACACCCTGCCTGGCCGTCCGCTTTCAAGCACCTGCCCGATGCCCCTCTGCTCCTCTACGTCTGGGGCCAGGTCGAAGAACGTGACTGCCACGCCCTCGCGGTGGTCGGCTCTCGGAAAGCCACTCCCTACGGCCGTGATTGCACCCACAAGTTCTCATTCCAGCTCGCCCACGCCGGGTTCACGATTATCTCGGGACTGGCCCGAGGCATCGACTCCGCCGCCCACGAGGGCGCTCTGGCGGCCGAGGGGCGAACCATTGCGGTGCTTGGCTCCGGTCTTGGCCAACTCTACCCGCCTGAGAACATGGCTCTCGCGGAACGGATTGCCGATGGCCACGGAGCGGTCATTTCGGAGTTTCCCATCGACACCACCCCGAGCACGAGGACATTCCCGCAACGGAACCGTATTGTGGCCGGCTGGTGTGAGGGGCTCCTGGTGGTCGAATGCCCCCTCCGTTCCGGGGCCCTGATCACCGCCAACCTCGCCGGGGAATACGGAAGACATGTGTTCGCTATTCCCGGAGGAATCGATCGCTCCAGTTCGCAAGGCTGCAACGAGCTCATCCGCACGGGCGCCATCCTTGTCACCGATGGCTCCCAGATTCTCGAGGAAGTTTCCCAACTTCCACCCGAGGCCCGCTCTCTCCCTCCCATTCATGAACCCCCGGGCCCTGCACAATTCCCACACCTGACCAAGGACGAATCCCAGATCTACGCTCAGTTGACCCTGGAAAGCATCAGCATGGACCAGCTCATTGAGGCCACCGGCCTTCCTCCTTCCACCGTGGCTGCCAACCTCCTCCGCCTGGAAATGAAGAGCCTCGCCCGCCAGCTCCCGGGCTCCCAGTTTGTGAAGTCCCCCTGATCTTCTTGCTTACTCGATGGTCATTAGGCCGCTGGTGCTCCACTCCTGTCCGGGGCGTTTCAGATCCTGCCTGTTTGCGGGCCAGCCGCCTCATCTGCTCTGCGCCCGGAGTTCCCGGAG
>CAWWCX010000397.1:0-4072 GCA_963935445.1 uncultured Roseibacillus sp. | reverse complement strand
TCTAGTACGGTCTCGTGGGCTCGGAGATGTGTATAAGAGACAGCCGCGGAGGTGATCACGCCACCTTCCCGCCGGGTTTCGAGGCTTCGCCTGGTGAACCGCTGAGACCCGGTGTTGAAACGATTTCGGTTCCCCTTGTTGCGGAAGGGGACCTGGTCCTTGTACCACGACTGCATTTCGTCCGACCGGTAGGAGTAGTTTGAGTCGACCAGCAGCATGATGGAGCGGTCTTCCACCATGATGCTCTCAAAGAGGAGGAGAGGTTCCGCCATGGTCTGAAGTCCGAACTTCCATTGTTCGCACCCGATTCGCGAATAGTAGATCTGGAAGCGGTCAAAGTCGGGGACGGCGGTAATCAATTGATCGAGGCGAAGCCACTGTCGTGCGAAGTTTTCGGCGAGAGCCTTGCTTTTCGGGCTTTCGAGCATCCTGCTCACCTGGGCGGCATAGACTTCCGGTTGCGCAAGTTCGCCGCTGCGGGCACTGGCAAGGAGTTCCTCATCGGGGAGGGTGCTCCACAGGAAGAAGGAGAGGCGGGCGGCGAGTTCATACGGGGCGAGGGCCTCTTCTGCGCCAGCGTCCTTTTTGCGCTCAGTGAGGTAGAGGAATCGCGGGGACGAAAGGACCGCGGCGGTCACGCCCTTCATCGCCTGAGGGTAGCTTCCGTGGCTCTCGACTTCACGCATCACGAATTTCACATAGCGTGCCAGAACTTCGTCACTGATGCTGGAGCGGAACGCGCGCTCAAGGAAAGGGCGCAGGCGTTGTTCCGTGATGAGGGGCCAGAGAGAGCGGTCCTTTTCGTCCGGGGCACGGTAGAAGGTGTCAGTAATGGCTGAATAGCCATCGAATTCCCGGGCGTTCACGATCGATCTTCCCAGCTTGAGAAAGCTTTCCAGCAGGATGGGGGAGACGCTGAGCTGTTCGCCCTGGTTGTTGAAGCCATGTTCCGCCTGGAGGTCGATGGCGAAGGGGCTGACTCCGGTGAGGATGTGCTGTTCGATCTGGTTCTTGCCGAGAGCACGGTTGGAGACCTGGATGCTTTCGGGAAAGCGCCCAGAGGCTGGATTGAAGTAGGCCCGGCTGCGGATGACCTTTTCCGGAAGAGGATAAAGGTCCCCCTTGAGCTGCAGAAGGTCCCGGACGGAGTTGTTGTATTCGTAGCGATTGAGGCGTCGCATGACCACGGGCTTGAGGCGGCCTGATTCCCTGAGGTGCTTTTCCAGGTAACCATTGAACAGGGCGTTGAGCTTGCGGCGCTCCTCGGCGGTGGGCTGCCTGGAATCCTCGGGAGGCATTTCCTGGTGAGCGGTGGCTTCAGCAGCTTTTCTGACGACCTCGATGTTGGAGAGATAGTCCTTCGCGGTTGTGAGCTCCTTGAGGTTGACCTTCCCTTTCACCTTTCCCTTTTCGCCATGACAGCCGTAGCAGTAGGTCGCGAGGACCGGCTGCATTTCCTCGAGGGTTACCCTTAGTGCGGCGGGCGGGGCCGTCTCAGGGCCGGGAGTCTTGGCGACCGGGGGATCCTGGGGGGCGAGATTAACGACCTTGAGGTAATCAAGACCCATCAGGTAGCCCGACTTCTGGAACATGGATGCCTTGGGATTGGCCCCCGTGAGTTTAAACTCAAGCGTGTGGAGTCCCCGGGTGAGCGCCATACGGCCGAGTTCCACCTTGGGCGCGAGGGTGACCTTTGGACCGTAAAGATCGATGCCCCGCTTGAGGACCCTGCCGTCGAGGCTCAGGGAGAAGATCCCGTAATCAGGTGCGATGGTGAGCTGGGCGGACACCTGGTAGAGTCCCGCTTCCTCGATACGGAACTCGGTGGTCATGCTCTGGCCGATTTCGCCGTCCCAGAGCAGGTGGGCATTGTTACTCCATTCAGGTCCGAAGGAGGTCATGCCCTGGCTCCGGGATTTGCCGGTCTTGGGGAGGAATTCCCCCTCCAGGACCCCGTTGACAGGGCCCTTTGCCTCGCGCCCACGCACACTGTGGTAGTCGAAGGGAGCGGCCAGCAACAGACCGGCAGCTCCGGGGAAGAGAGCAAGGAAAGCGGACAGTTTCATGGCTGGTTCCCATGAAGTACGCCTCTCCTCCTCCACAATGTCGAGCCGCGAATGTAACTTATCCATCACAATTTGAAGTGATTTTCCCCATGTGGACGGGAAGAATCCAAGCTGATGGAAGGAAGGTATACGGACGCGAAGGGGCGGCAGCGCTGGCACTGTAATGACGCCCTGGCCCGGAAGCTCAAGGAGCTCTACGACTTCCTGGTGATTGGGAATTATGAGGAGAGTCATGCGGCACGCTACCCGCGCCTGGCTCACATGATCTCCCGTCACCCTGAGTCGATCGAGGTGCTGTGTGCGGAGAGGCGCCTTGCGCAGCTGCCGGGCGTTTCCGCGGTCATCGAGAAGATCATCACTGAATTTCTTGCGACGGGCACGTGCCGGAAGATGGAGCTTGGTGATGAGTTCTTTACCCCGCCGCCGCGCTCCGTGCTGGAGTTGACCACGATTCCCCGACTGGGAGCGAAGACCGCGCGCACGCTGTATCAGGAGCACGGAATTGCGAGCCTCCGTGATCTGGCGGCAGCCCTCGACGAGGGGAGCCTGACGCAGGTGAAAGGGATAGGGAAGGGAATGGAGGCGGCTATTCGCAGGCGCGTCGCCGGGTAAGGCACTACTGTGCCGTCCATCCCCCATCCACGCTGAGCATGCTGCCGGTGGTATAGCTGGCAGCCTCACTGGCGAGGTAGAGAGCGGCGCCCTGGATCTCGGGAAGTTCTCCCCAGCGTTGGAGAGCGGTGCGGTCTACGATGAATTTTCTAGCCTCCTCCGAATCCGCGAGTGGAGCGTTCATCTCGGTGAGGAAGGGTCCGGGGCAGATGGCGTTGACCACGATCCCGGTCCCCGCAAGTTCCAGGGCGAGGGAACGCGTGAGCTGAGTGACCGCTCCCTTGCTTGAGGCATAGGGCGTCCGTTCGGGAACACCTACCAGTCCGATCGCACTCGACAGGTTGATGATGCGGCCCCAGCCCGCTTCCCGCATGGCTGGAATGACCGCACGGCTGCAGAGCCAGGTGCCGGTGACATTAATCCGCATGACATCCTCGAACTGTTCGAGGCTCAGGTCGCCGATAGGGCCTCTCGTGTTGATCCCTGCGCTGTTGATGAGGATCCCGGGGGGGCCGAATTTCTCCGTGGCGGCAGTGAGCATGCTCTCGATCTCGGCAGGCTGGCTCACATCCGCCTGAAGACCGATGGCCTCCTGCCCGTATTCAGCGCTAAGTTCCCTGGCTGCTGCGCGGGCCTCTCCGGCGTGGCGACTCACGAGGACAAGCCTTGCGCCCGCGGAAGCAAGCCCCGCGGCCATTACCTTGCCAAGTCCCTTGGACCCGCCGGTCACGAGGGCAGTCCGGCCGTGAAGATCGAAGAGTTTGATTCCGGGAAGTTCCATGCCGGGATTCTGCGGTGGCCGGGCGCGATTGTCACGGTTCCTGCGGGGCAGGCCCGGTCCTGTCAGCGGCCCCGGCCTGCCGGGACAGTGAGCGCCGTTGTTTTCCCGGTCGAGAAGCTCAAGTCCTCCTGCCCGGGAGTGTTCGGTGGGGGCCGAAGTATTTTTCGCTGCGGTAGCGCAACCAGACGCGCAGGGCTTGGGGCACTCTCTCGCGCTCCTCCGGGGAAAGGCGGTCGTAGAGCTCGAGCGCGCGCTCTCGTTCGCGGCGGCACGCCTTGTTGCGATGTGCCTTCCAGTAGCTCCGGGCGGCCCGGAGTCGCCGGCAGGTCTCCTTGAGGAGAGCTGGCCCCACGAGGTCCTGATCGCGCTTCCTGTTCTTCCGGGCTGGCATGACGCTGGGTTGCGATGCGTCATAGATTTCTGCGCGCTGGTCGGCAAGGCTGCAGATTGCCCCGGCAGGAGTCCCGGGCTTTTCCCTTCCCCCGGTATCGTGTAGGGGAGGGCATGAAGATTGCGGGGGCGGTCCTTTTCCTGATGCTCACTGTGGTGGCCCCGGCCGGCTCGCTGCAGGTGGCGACTTTTGAAGTCGATGCGACACCCCCGGTGGGCTCTC
>CAWWCX010000396.1:0-4084 GCA_963935445.1 uncultured Roseibacillus sp. | reverse complement strand
TCTAGTACGGTCTCGTGGGCTCGGAGATGTGTATAAGAGACAGAGAGGACATAGCGCGTCTTCTCGTCGGTGACCTCCGCCTGCGTGCCCTGGTCGTCCGTGTAGTAGGTCCATACCTTGCCGCGCAAGTCCCCGAGGAGGGAGAGGCCGGTAAGGAGTGCGATGAGGAGGAGAGCTGCGGGGGCGAGCCAGCGACGGAGCGAACCGTGCCGCACGCTCCTGAGGGCCAGCTCAAGGCGGGTGCGCAATGCGTGGTCGTTACGAGCCGCGGGTCCGGAAAGAGCTGGTGCGGTAGCGGGGGGTGAGGGCGCCTCAGAGGGCGGTGGAATGGCAACAGAAGGTTGGGCAACGGGAGGCTGGGCAACGGGAGGCTGGGCAACGGGAGGCTCTTCTGGCAGGAGCTCCGCCTGTAGAGCGGGCGGTTCGGAGGGATGCCCATCCGAAAGAGGGGCCGTTGGCTCTTTCTGCCTGCGTGTCTGTAAGCTGCGGAGGCTCTTCTTCAGGCGTGTGCAGGAGGCCGCGCCGAGGGTCGCCAGTTTTCGACCCGCCGTGCCCAGCCACCCCGCAAGCAATGCTGCACCCCGGGCTCCTAATCCCCAAGCGCGCGCCAGTCCCTTGCTGGACTTGGCTGACGTGGGCTTAGGCGCAGGCGGCGGATCGCTCGACATGCTCGGGGCGGGAGAGGGATTGTGGGGCTTGGTTAATTCGTGCTGTCTTCGGCGGTGGAGGCGAGCAGTTCCCTGGCCGCGGTGGCGGCGTCCTCCTTTTCAAAACGGGTGATCACTTCCTGGAAGCGTTCCCTTGCCTGATCGGGTTTCTTCTGGGCGAGGAGGACGCGTCCGATCTCGAGGACGGCCTGCGCCTGCCACTGGGGATACTGGGGATAACTGATCTCGACCTTGACGAATTCGACGACAGCCTGATCGAGCTTCTTGAGCTTGGCCTGACAGGAGCCCGTCTGGAAGCGGCTGCGCACGGTCCAGAGGTCGGTCTTGGGTTCGTCGAGGATCGTGGTGTATTCCGCGAGGGCGGCAGTGGGGTCTCCAGCGTTTTCGGTGGCGAAGGCGAAGCCAAACCGCGCGTTGCGGGTCCAGCGGCTTTCCGGGAACTTCTCAAGGAAGGCCAGGTAGGAGGCCGCAGCCTCACTGTGTTCCCCTGTGAGGGACTGGGTCTCAGCCAGGCGCATGGTGATCGATTCGACGAGGGCCTGGGGGCTGCCCTCGATCCCAGCGGCCGCTGCGAAATGGGTCTGAGCCTTGGCCACTTCCTTGAGCTGAAGCTGAGACTCACCCGCCTGGAAGTGCATGGAGGCGAGGAACTTCGACTCGGGATAGTCGGCGAGAAGTTCGGTGAACTGTCCGGCAGCGGTGGCGTGGTCGGCCTTCTTGAAGTGGGCGCTGGCCAGTTGATAGCGGAGTTCCTCGCGGAGCGGTTCCTTTGTCACCTTCTCGAGGGTGGCGGTCAGGTCGGCGATAATCTGGTCCTGTGCCCCGCTGTCGACATTGAGCTCCGCAAGTTCGCTCTGCACCTTTGGTGCGAGAGAGCTTTCGGGGTGGTTCTTGAGCAGCAGCTTGTAGAGGTGGGTCGCCTCTGCCTGGCGCTCCATGCCGCGCTCGCACCAGGCCCACTCGTAGAGGGCATGATCGGCAAAGTCGGATTCGCCGAACTCCTCGTTGATGCGGCTGAACTGCTTGGTGGCGCTTGCGAATTCCTTCTGGCGGGAAAGAGAGAGGCCAAGGTGGTAGACGACGCGGGCAAGCTTGGGGTGCTCCTCATATTGCATCAGGACGGCCTGGAACTGGGCGGTGGCCTGTTCGTAGGTTCCGGCATTGAAGAGGGCGATACCGTGCTGGAGGGCGGCATCGGGCGCGAGGGCGTGGTCTGCCTGTGCCTTGACCACGGCCTGAAAGCTCGCGGCCGCAGCGGGATGTTTGCCCTCCGAGGCCTCCACCCAGCCGAGGTAGTAGGACACACGGGGTCGCTGCCGGGCAGCAGACTTGGCGAAGGTATCGTTGTCAGGCTGGTCCAAGCTCCCGAATTTCTCGAGGGCGGCGCGGGCCAGCTCGAGGTTGCCGCTCTCGTAGGCAAGCCGACCTTGTTCCGCGAGGGCGAGGGGGAGCTGGGCGGACTGCCCGGGGAAGTGATTGACGACGATCGCGAGGTGCTCCAGGGCTGCTTCCTTATTGCCGGTCCGGTCATGGCAGACGGCAATCTGGATGAGGGCGGTGTCGACATTCGGTCCCGCTTCCACGGCAGGTCCCTCATCGCTGCGGGTCACCCGGGTGGACAGGAATTCCGAGAGGGAGGGGAGCGCCTCTTCCCACTTCTGCTGCCGGAAGAGGGAGTCCCCGATCATGAAGGGAAGCTGCGTGTAGAGAGGGCCTTCCGGCTTCCCGGCGGACACCGTCCTGGCGGTCTCAAGGCACTCTGCCCAGCGTCCGGCTGCATGGTGGATCTGCGCCTGGCGGAAGACGGCCGCGAGTTTGTTGGGGTGCTCCGCATGGGCGGCCAGAAAGTCGGCATAGCCCTTGGAGGCCTCGTCCAGCCTCGTGAGCAGGAAGAGGTTTTCGGCCTTCATGAAGCGAGCCTCAGCGGCCAGCCGGTGCTCGGCATGGGCTGCGAGGAACTTATTGTTTGAGGCCAGGCTTTCCTCAAACTGCTTGAGTTTCTGCTGACAGACGGCGGTCTGGTTGAGCACTTCAGCCTGCTGGCCAAATCCCTCCACCGCACCGAGCAGGCCGAGGGTGGTGAGAGCGGTGCTCCAATCCGGTTCAGGCCTGGCCATGAGTGCATTGGCGTAGTCAAAGCGCAGGTCGTTTATGATCGGTGATTCCGCGTGGGTCTCCGTAGCTGTGGCGAGAATGGTCGCGGCGGCGGCGTAGTCCTTTGTCTCGGGACGGGTGTGGACGCGGGCGTGCCAGAGGCTGGCCCGGGCTGCCACCTTGCCGCTTCCCCCCGCGAGGATCTCGAGCTGTTTTCCGGCGGTTTCGAAGGATCCTCCCTCGAGGTGGGTGCGGGCGAGATAGAGCTGCGCCTCGCTGGCGTGCGGGCCTTCGGGGGCAGCCTCGAGGTAGGCGGCAAGATCGGTGGCAGAGTCCTCGAATTCATTGAGCACAAAACGAGTGAGCCCGAGGCGGTAACGACACTCGACGGCCTCTTTTCCCTTCAGTCCCGGGAGCGCCTTCTCGAAGGCCGCCTTGGCCTCCGCGTATTTCCTGAGCTGGTTATAGCACTCGCCGGACAGGTAGAGGCCTCGGGTATTCCAAACCGGGTCGGCCTTGAGGGCCTCGATCTTGCCGAGGGCGGAGATGGCCTCCTGCGGAGCCTTGAGCTGATAGTGGGCGTAGCCCTGCTGATAGTATGCGCGGGCCAACTGGGCCTTGTTTGGCTTGGCTGCAAAGAGTTTACCGGTCCAGGCAACAACCTCGTCCCACTGGCTGGCTCCGAAGCTCACGTCACAGATGGAGGCGAGGGCGGCGGTGAGGTAGCCGGGTGCCTTGATGTTGTCGATCTCGGCGACATAGAGGGTTTTCGCCTTCGCCTTTTCGCCGGTGATCAGGAAGCACTGTCCCTGCATCATGACGAGACGCTCACGGCTGATCGAAGCGTCAAGCGTCTCCTTGGCGAGAAGCCCGGTGAGAGGACCGATCGCATCCTTATACTGCTTGGAAGCGTAGTGGCTGAGGGCGAGTCCGCGGCGGGCGAGGTCGGCCTTGGCGTGTTCGGGGTGGTCCTTGAGGAATGCTTGATACTGCTGGATCGCAACCGGGTAGAGCTTCCTGTTGTAGGCACCATTGGCAACGTAGTACTGCTCGAGGGCGGGATCGTCCTTGCCGGTGTCGGCCGGAGCAGGTTCATCCTGGGCGAGGGCCGGATGAGCAGGGATGAGGAAGAGAAGGAGAGAGGCGGTGACGACGACGCGAGGAGAGAGGAAAGAGGTCACTGTTCGGCTTGGCATAAGTGTATGGAGAATACGAGGAGAGGCTCGGACTTCCTTCGTCCGATTCGGCTAAGTTATTGATTAGGTCAGAACGCCGTCTGTCTCTTATACACATCTCCGAGCCCACGAGACCGTACTAGATCT